>JBKJRE010000597.1:0-11171 GCA_046594775.1 Rhizobiaceae bacterium
GAAATTGATCGCCACGGTAATGAAATTGCCATAGGCGAACACGGCGCCCTGCGTGCGAGCTGCCTCGAGCGTATCTGCCGTCACGGAAGAGGACAGAGGGACGAAATAATCGGAGAAGTCGAAGCCGCCGAAAATCGCCCCGACGACCGGCATGATGATGTCGTCCACCAGTGACGACACGATAAGGCCGAAGGCCCCGCCGATGATCACACCAACGGCCAGGTCCATAACATTGCCCTTGGCGATGAATTCTCTGAATTCCTTAAGCATTTAATCCCTCCATTGTATTCGTTCGGGCGCTGCTTCTACGCCTGAGCGACCCTGGTTGCACAGCATATTAGCGAAAGCATCTGGCGCGCGCACCCGCCAAGCCTCACGCCAGCTTCCGGATTCGACGGCCGTGGCGGAGGCGTTCTGCAATATCGGGCGACACGGGACATGGGCAACACGATGGACAGCAACGCCAAGCTGTGGTTGCGTTCCGCGAAAGGCTCACCATCGGGTCGCGGGAGGTGCAAGGGGCGTGCAGGGCTGGGTCGTCGTCATCATCGCGGTCGCCTATGTGTCTTTGCTGTTTGCGATCGCCAGTCTGGGCGACCGCCGGGAATCCCCCAGGGAACCCGGCAAGGCGCGGCCGTACATCTATGCGCTGAGCCTTGCGATCTACTGTACCTCGTGGACGTTCTTTGGTTCGGTGGGCCTGGCGTCAGGCCGCGGGCTGGAGTACCTGGCGATTTACATTGGTCCGCTGCTGGTATTTCTGTTCTGCTTTCCGCTGCTCAACCGCATCATTCGCCTGGCGAAGGCCGAAAAGATCACGTCGATCGCGGATTTTCTCGGCGCGCGATATGGCAAGAGCTTCGCCGTTGCCTGCATCGCGACGCTGATCGCCGTCGTCGGAGCGATCCCCTACATCGCGCTACAGCTTAAGGCTATCGCCGGATCGGTGAGCCTGATGGTCGAGCACTTCAATGGGGCCCCGCCTTCCTTCGATCCGCTGTTCAGCGACATTTCGCTGATCATCGCGATGCTGCTTGCGCTGTTTGCGGTTCTCTTCGGCACCCGGCACGCGGACGCAACTGAGCATCAGAACGGTCTTGTGCTGGCGGTCGCCGTCGAGTCCGTCGTCAAGCTGGCGGCGTTTCTTGGGCTCGGCATCTTCGTCACGTTCTTCCTGTTCGGAAGCCCGGAAGGCCTCGTTACCGCTATTTCGGACAATGCACAGGTGAGGGAGTCGCTTGGCTACCGGACGTCGCTCGCCACCTGGCTTGTCCTGACCTCGCTCAGCGGCTTCGCCATCATCATGCTGCCACGCCAGTTCTATGTGATGATCGTGGAAAACCGATCGGAAAAGGAGCTGAGGACCGCCACCTGGGTGTTCCCGCTCTATCTGGTTGCAATCAATATCTTCGTCCTGCCTATCGCGCTTGCGGGACTTGCCGTGGTGGGCGACCAGACGAGCAGCGATCTCTATGTGCTCTCCCTGCCCCTTCTGAGCGGCCAGGAGCTGCTGGCGATGGCGGCGTTCATCGGCGGCCTATCAGCCGCAACCGCCATGGTGATCGTGGCCAGCGTTGCCCTGTCGATCATGATCTCCAATGATCTTGTGATCCCGCTCTTCTTCCGGCGGCTCTTGCGCGCGGAACCGACCGAAAACGAGGACTGGTCCAGCCTTATTCTCAACATCCGGCGCGCATCCATCTTCATCATCCTGTTCGCCGCCTTTCTCTATTATCGTGAGAGCACCAACAATGCGCGCCTCGCCTCGATCGGACTCATGTCGTTCGCTGCCATAGCCCAGTTCGCGCCATCGTTTTTCGGCGGCCTTATATGGCGCGGCGCCAATGGACGCGGCGCGGCGCTCGGAATGACTGCCGGGATCGCTGTATGGGGTTATACGCTGCTCTTCCCCTCGCTCGCATCGCCGGACACCAGTATCCTCATCAACGGACCTTTCGGCATCGATTCACTTCGGCCAAACGCGCTGTTCGGCACGGAGGCCGAGCAGCTTAACCACGGCGTGATGTGGAGCCTCTCCATCAATCTTCTTTTCTTCGTTCTGGGCTCTCTGTCGCGAGCGACCGTACCTCTGGAGCGCATACAGGCATCCATCTTCATTCCGCGCGATTCCGGCCCGATGCCGAGCCTCAACCGGTTTCGCACGGCGATCACCGTCAGCGACCTCCGGGACACGATCTCGCGCTATCTCGGCGTGGAACGGACGGAGCGGTCGTTTCAGACATATGAGCGCGATAATGGCGCCATCGACGGCAACGAACAGGCGGGCATGGACGTCATCCGCTTTTCCGAGCAATTGCTGGCGAGCGCCGTGGGTTCCTCGTCGGCGCGGCTGATCCTGACCCTGCTGTTCAAACGCGGGGACAGCGAATCCAAGGACACATTCCGGCTGCTTGACGACGCCACAGAGGCGCTGCAGCACAACCGGGACCTTCTGCAGATCGCGCTCGACCAGATGGAACAGGGCATCACGGTGTTCGACCAAGATTTTCGGCTGACCTGCTGGAACCGCCAGTATCGCGCACTTTTCGAGCTGCCCGACGAGATGGGCCAGGTGGGCGTGTCGCTGGACCGGATCCTGCGCTATCTGGCCCAGCGCGGCGACATAGAACCCGAGTCGCGTGTGGCAATACTTGACCGGATGACGACTTTCGATAGCCCTTGGCAACTCAAGCTGGAGACCAGCGGCCGCACCATCGAACTTCGGTCAAACCCGATGCCGGACGGCGGCATCGTGGCGACCTATGCCGACATATCGGCTCAAGTCGCGGCCGATCTGGCGTTGAAGCGAGCAAACGAATCGCTCGAGCAGCGCGTCCAGCAGCGCACAGCCGAACTCACGCTCGTCAACGGGGAACTGGCGCAGGCCCAGATGCTCGCCGAAGAGGCAAACCTGGGGAAGACGCGGTTCCTGGCCGCGGCCGGTCATGACATTCTCCAACCCCTCAATGCGGCGCGGCTCTATTGCGCCTCCCTGATCGAGAAGATCGGTAAGGACGACGCGGATTACGCGGGGGACGCTGTCCACAACATCGAATCGTCGCTGGAATCGGTGGAAACGATCCTTGGCGCGGTGCTCGACATTTCGAGGCTGGACGCGGGCGCCATGAAGCCCGCCGACACGGTTTTCCGGCTCGACGCTCTGTTGCGCCAGATCGGCAACGACTTCCAGCCCATGGCTGCGGAAAAGCAACTTGAGCTGGTGATCGTGCCCTCCTCGATCACCGTGCGCACGGACCGAAACCTGTTTCGCAGGCTGATCCAGAACCTGGTGTCGAACGCGATAAAATACACGCGGAGCGGGCGTATCCTGGTCGGCGTTCGGCGGCGGGAGGACCTGGCGGAGATTCAGGTATTCGACACGGGCATCGGCATCCCCGTCGACAAGCTCAGTTCGGTGTTTGGCGAATTCACACGTCTCGAGGAAGGCGTGCACGAAGCTCAGGGGCTTGGGCTGGGGCTGTCCATCGTCGACAGGATCGCCCGGGTGCTGAGGCTCGAGTTGCAAGTCGATTCCGGTCGGGGCAAGGGCAGCCGCTTCTCGGTGATCCTGCCCATCTCCACAGCGCAGGAAGCCGCGATGGCCGAAAGGCCACCGCGACAGTTGCAACCGACAGCCGCGCTCAGCGGCATGACCGTCCTTTGCATAGACAATGATCCCAATATCCTGGACGGGATGCGCCTTCTGCTGGAAGGTTGGGGCTGTTCGGTAATTGCCCAGTCGGGCTCGACCCATATGGCTGGACCGGACGACGCTTGTCCGGACATCGTTCTGGCCGACTACCATCTTGACGGGGAAAACGGTCTCGATGTGATCCGTGAGATCAGAACGTATTATCGCGCCGGGATCCCCGCCTTGCTGATTACGGCGGACCGTTCAAACGAAGTTCGCGCGGCTGCCGACGCCATCGACGTACCGGTGATCAACAAGCCGCTCAAGCCGGCTGCGCTGCGCTCGATGATGACAAGGCTGCGGCGCATGACGCCACAAGCCGCGGAATGAGGGCTCTCAGCCGGAGAATGGCGGGTGGTCCGAGCCGATCCTGGAAAGAAGGATGACCGCCTGGGTACGGCTGTCAACGCCGAGCTTCTGCAGAACGGCGGAGACATGGGCCTTGATCGTGGCTTCCGACACGCCTAGCTCGTAGGCGATCTGCTTGTTGAGCAAACCTTCGGCCAGCATGCCCAGCACCCTCCCCTGCTGGGGCGTCAGCGACTGCAGGCGTCGGATAATGTCGGAAATCTCTGCATCTCCTTCGACGCCGAGATCGACGCCCGACGGGGTGCACACCCCTCCCGCGAGAACAGTTTCCACGGCGCGGCGTATTTCTTCCATGCTCGCGGATTTGGAGATGAAACCGGAGGCGCCAAGTTCAACTGCGCGCCTGATGGTCTCAGCATCATCGCGTGCCGAAACCACGATCATCGGGACGGCGGGGTGGATGCCGCGCAGGGAAACGAGGCCGGATAGTCCGGCCGCACCAGGCATTGTGAGGTCGAGAAGCACGAGATCGATGTCCGCATTGCCTGCAACCAGCGATTTGGCGCCTTTGAAGTCACCGGCTTCCAGTATGGTCGCCACATTGTTCAAACCTGACAGGGCCTGTTTCAAGGCACCGCGAAACAGCGGATGATCATCCGCAACGACAAACTTGTAGCCTGACGGCAACTGCCCCTCCCGGTACCCGTCATCCCGCATCTGCGCTCGAAACGGAGATGCTGATTATGAGGCGGCCAGCATCTTTTTCAAGCTGCAATGCGGCAAAGACCCAGAAGGTCATCGATATCGGCGGTTGGCGAAAGGCTCATCCGAAAAGGGGGGCTGCCAGGATCAAGTCCTGTCGGCGTCTGGAACGGCGGGCTTCGAGTTCTGGCCCTCGAGATCCTTGACAATGCCGATGAAGCCGCGAAAAAATCGCTCCATGTAGCTCATTGTCCGGTTGAATTCCTCTTCGGTCGGCAAGGTCTTTTCGATCCTGGCAGTTAGCGAGTTCTCAAGCTGTGCGACACGGTTCTCCAGCGTGGAGATCTGCGCCACCTGCGACTGAAGATTCTCAAGCTGGGTCTGGAGCCGTTCGATTTCGTCCTGAACAGCCGTGCGTTCATCAGCCGCGACCCTGCAGACGAGCTCACCCCACTTTTCCTCGCAGATCGACATCTGCCCGGTCCTGGTGTCCATTCGGACATAACCCTTTTGCGACCTTTCGAGGCGAAAGTTTTCGGTATCGGCGGCCGAGGCACCTGCGGCGAGAACCGGCAGGAGCACGAGAGCAATGATGGGAAGCTGGCGCATGGGTCTCTCCACTCGCTGAACGTTCTATACGATAATCTGCTCAATTTGTGCCGAAAATGGGGACATGCAAGGGTCTGCTCTTTTCCGCCGTTCCGTTTCGGCCTATAGCGCGCCATGGCCAAAACCATCTACAAGATCTGCCCGGAAGCACTGTGGCGCGAAGCCGAAAAGATCGGCCGTTTCGAGGGCGCTCCCGTCGACATTGCCGACGGGTTCATCCATTTCTCTACCGCCGAACAGGTCAGGGAAACCGCGGCGAAGCATTTTACCGGACAGCATAGTCTGGTGCTTGCCGCGATCGACGAAGAACGGCTTCTGGTTGCGCTGAAATACGAAATCTCTCGGAATGGCGAACTGTTTCCGCATCTCTATGCGCCGCTCGACATGTCGGCGGTGATCTGGTGCAAGCCTCTTCCGCTTGGCGCAGACGGGGCGCATATATTTCCGGCGACGCCGGCATGATACTCGCCATGCTGGAAGGATTGGGCCGAAAGGCGCTGTTCCATCTCGATCCCGAAACCGCCCATGGCCTGTCGATCACCGCGCTCAAATCCGGTCTGCCGGTTGCACTGTCGCCGCGCTACGATGCTCGCCTGAAACTCAACGTGGCCGGGCTGGCATTCGACAACCCGCTTGGCATGGCCGCCGGTTACGACAAGAATGCGGAGGTGCCAGACGCCCTGCTGACGATGGGTTTCGGTTTCGCGGAAGTGGGGACTGTGACGCCCCTGCCGCAGAGCGGAAATCCCAAGCCGCGCATATTCCGGCTTGCGGAAGACCAGGCCGTCATCAACCGGCTGGGATTCAACAATTCCGGCCATGAAGCGGTCGAGGCCCGGCTCGTGGCCCGCTCGCACAGGGCCGGAATCGTCGGCGTCAACATCGGCGCGAACAAGGACAGCGCCGACCGCATCAACGACTACGACCTGGGCGTGCGCCGCTTTGCGCGACACGCTTCATATCTGACCGTCAACATCTCGTCGCCAAATACTGTGGGCCTGCGCGACATGCAGGCCAAGGAACATCTCGCGGAGCTTCTCGGTCGCGTCGTGGCCGCGCGCGATGACCTGCCGAAAGACATGGGGAGGGCCACGCCACTTTTCCTGAAGATCGCACCAGACCTCGGCGAAGGTGACCTCGAGGACATTGCCGCCGTGATCAAGGCCAACCCGGTCGAGGGACTGATCGTCTCGAACACCACAATTTCGCGATCAGGGCTCAAGTCCAGCGTGCATGCCGCTGAAACCGGAGGGCTGTCAGGAAGGCCACTCTTCGAGCGCTCGACGATCGTCCTTGCAAAAATGCGCAAGCTGCTGGGACCCGATACAGCAATTATCGGGGTCGGCGGCGTGGACTCCGCCGACACCGCGCTCGAGAAACTCCGCGCCGGGGCGGATCTGGTTCAGCTCTACACCGGCATGATCTACGCCGGACCTGCACTGCCTGGCCGTATCCTGAATGGCATGTCGCGCTTGCTGGACACCGAAAAGCTGACCTCGATCACCCAACTCCGCGACAGCCGGCTCGATCACTGGGCCAAGAGGACGCTATAGGGCCAGGCCCTAGAAAGCGGTCTTCAACCTCAGGCGCAGGATAGCCAGCAGACTGAAGCCGCGAACGATCAAAAACAGATGCAGTGCCATCCATAGCCCGTGATTGCCGAAAGGCGGGGTCAGGGTGACAAGCGCCACGCCAAAAATCGCCAGTGACAGAAGCATCATGTTGCGCATGTCCGCCGACCATGTGGCGCCTATGAACACACCGTCCATCTGGAAGGCGAGAACGCCGCTGATCGCCGTGAACGCCGCCCAGGGAAGGTAGAGCGCCGCGATCGCGTTGACGTTTTGTGCCGTCGATATGATCGCGATCAGGTCCGCTCCAAACACGAGGAGTGCGGCGGTCGCGAGGGCGGAAAGGGCAAATCCCCAAAGCGATGTCAGATAGGCGGTGCGGCGAAAGGCCGTCCCGTTTCGTGCCCCGACCGCGCGCCCGGCAATTTGCTCGGCCGCGGTGGCAAATCCGTCTAGAAAGAAGGCCGAGACCAGAAAGAAATTCATCAGGATGCCATTCGCCGCAAGCGTCAGGGTGCCGAAGTGGGCTCCCTGCCGGGTAAAAAGCGCAAAAGCTGCCAGAAGCGAGAAGGAGCGGATCATGATATCGCGATTGACCGAGATCATCCGGCCGAACGCCTTGCGGTCCAGCAACCGGTCGCGCGGCAGCTTAGGACCACGCCGGAACCGCCGCGCCACGATTGCGGCGCCGAGCAACATGGCCAGAAGCTCGCCGCCAACCGTGCCCCAGGCCACACCGGCGACCCCCCAACCGAGCTTCAGCCCGAACAGGATCGACAGTCCGATGTTGGTGAGATTATGGACCATCTGCAGGCCAAGCGCGAGCGAACCCTCGCCTCGGCCCAGCACATAACCCAGGATCGCGTAGTTGATGAGCAGGAACGGTGCACCAAGCAGCCGGATATGGACGTAGGTGCTCATCGCCGCACCGACGCGCAGTTCTGCCCCCATGAACCACTGGCCGAAGAACACAACCAGCGGCGATAACGCGGCCAGACTCAAGCCTGCGATCAGGGCGATGGCGCATGCCCGCCAGAACACGGCCTGCTCTTCTGCGGCGTCACTGGCCCCAAACGCCTGCGCGACAAGACCTGTGGTTCCAGAACGGATGAAATTGAAACTGGTGAAGACGAGATCGAACACCACCGCACCGGTGGCAAGGCCACCAAGAAGCGCGGCATCACCGAACTGACCGACGACCGCGGTATCGACGAGCCCGAGAAGAGGGGTTGTCAGATAGGCAAGCGTCATCGGCACGGCGATGGCCAACACCGATCGGTGCGTAACGACGAAGGGCACGACAGGATTGGGCAGCGGAGACGTCACGTTTATTGTCTCCTGACCCCGTTCCGGCGTGTCAGCGGCGATAGCTGAACAGCCTGAGCAGGAGGAACGCCGGAACGACAATGGCCGCGCCGAGGAGGAAATAGCCCAGGAAACGCTCGATGGCCGAAAAACCCATGTTCCAAATATCGACGAAGAAGCTGCGGATGCCCTCAAGCACATCGAAGGGCGACCAGCCAAAGGCGCTCATAACGACGCCGACGAGGAATGAAATAACGACGAGCTTCAGGAAAACCCGAAGCGGCGAATCGCCCAGAAAGCGCGCCATGGTCGACATTGCCATTCTCCAAAATAAGAGCCCGGCCCGGAGATACGCATTTGCCTGCCCGCGTTCAAGCACGCAGGTCCGTCAAGCGCCGGAAGACAAAGGTCAACCATCGACTGCAGGGCAGCGAAGACCAGGCTCGCGCGCCCTATCTGGCCTCGAGGCTGTCGATGTAGGCGATGATCTCGGTGATCTGCCGGGGGGTCGTCTGGAACTCCGGCATATCCGGATGGCCGGTCCAGACTCCTTCCGCGAAGGCCTCCTCCAGATCCTGCACGGGATACTTCTCATGCAGCGTGCGGAACTCCGGGGCATCAGGGTGAGGACTCCTGTCGGCCAGACCGATCCCGTGACAGGGAGCGCAATTGGCTTCGACCAGCGCCCTTCCCGCGGCAATGTCCGCCTGTTGCTGTGCGGCCACGGGGGTCGCCAAGGACAATACGAAGATCACTGCAAATGACGTTTTCATCATGCTTTTCCAAGCGTTTCCTTGATGGATTCCATCGAGTGGCCGGTCAGATCCTTGGCTATCTCACCCACCAGCGCGGCCGCGAGCGAAGCATGGAAGTGTTTTCGCATTTCGCCGAGGGTGCGCGGATCGGCGACTATGACCAGTTGGCTGATCTGGCCGGAAATCGCCTGTTGATTGAGGTATGATGTGATCGAGGAAGCATGATCGTCCTCGTGAAGGCGCGCCCTGTCGGGATTGGCTGAACTGCTCCTATGGCGCGCACCCGATCCCTCATTGTGGCTCTTGATGGCTGGTTCCGGCTGCTCCTCCAGCACAATGTGGGGCTCGGCGCCCTTGTTGCGAAACAGGCGCAGAGTTTTCCCATCCGCGACGGCGACGAGCGTGTCATTCGGTATGATCATGGAATGCCTCTTTGTCTGGTTGAACGGCTGGAACGCTCGGGTAGAGGGGATACGAGGTCCGAAGTCTCCTTCTTGCGCAAAAGGACGACTGGGTCATTGACCCATATCAATACGTGCAGGATTGATGGTGGTTCGAACTCTCATGCGGTCGGAACGGCAGGCGCAGAAGCTGTTCACCTCATTGCCTGGGAAGGCGCGCCGTATAAGGTGGCATGATGAAAACTGACGCTATTATCTCCAGCGCCGCTGCCTGGATCGAACAACAGATCACAGAACTTTCCCAGCCCTGGTCACTCTATCAGCTTGCCATCATCACCGCGCTCTTCCTCGTCGCAAAGTTTTTAGCCAGCAGGGTCGAGGGAAGCCTCGAAGAGCGGGCTCGCCGGATCAAGGGGCACCAGGGGCTCTTGCGGGTGGTCGTTGCCCTGATGAGGCGGACAAAGTGGATCGTCTTTACGGGCCTGCTGTTTCTTGGGCTTACAATTCTGCGCGCCGTGACCTGGCCGAGCCGCAGCTACCTGATCGGCATCGCATTGTCCCTGGCTCTGGCCTGGCTTTCCGTGTCGGTACTTTCGCGCGTTATCCGCAACCGTCTGCTGGCACGGTCGATCGGCTGGCTGGCCTGGATTTACGCCGCGCTGGTGATCGTTGGCAAAGACGATGAAGTGGCGGCGTTTCTGGATGGCCTTGCCATTCAACTCGGCGACGTCCGCCTGACGGTGCTGATGACGATCAAGGCCATCCTGTTGCTGAGCGGCACCGTCTGGATAGCGGTGGTCGCCGGCAATTACTTCGACGAACGGCTGCAGCAGTCCAAGGAACTTACCCCGTCAATTCGCGTCCTGATCGGCAAGGTGGTCAAGATCGGGCTGGTGATTTTCGCCGGCGCGATGGCTTTGTCGGTGGTCGGGGTCGATCTGACCGCACTAACCGTGCTGTCGGGCGCTATCGGCGTTGGTCTGGGTTTTGGACTGCAAAAGGTCGTGTCGAACTTTATATCGGGCGTCATCATCCTGCTCGACAAGTCTATCAAGCCCGGCGACACGATTACCGTTGGCGAAACTTTCGGCTGGATCCGCGAGTTGCGCGCACGCTTCGTGTCGGTAATCACCCGTGACGGCCGCGAATATCTGATCCCCAACGAGGATTTCGTCACCCAGCAGGTCATCAACTGGTCGTTCAGCGACGATCATGTTCGGCTCGATATCAATTTTGGCGTCTCCTATGACGCCGATCCCCATCTGGTCAGCAAGATCGCGATCGAAGCCGCGATGGGGGTTGCGCGCGTCGAAGCCGACAGGAGACCGGTTTGCTGGCTCACGGCGTTTGGCGATTCGTCGCTCGATTTCGTGCTGCGCTTCTGGATCCATGACCCGCAGCAGGGGCTGACCAATGTGCGTGGCAAGGTTCTTCTTGCCCTGTGGGATACATTCAAAGTGCACGGCGTGAAGATACCCTATCCGCACAGGGAGGTTATCTTGCGCGAAGAGCCGGCAGGCGAGGCCAAGCCGGAAGCGGGTCGTGGCGGAGAGTAACCCGGACAGGCTATCGGCGCGGGGCGCCGCGCGGGTAGGTTGTGCGACCCTCCTTTGGATTCACAAAAGCGATCGACGTGCAGGCGGGTCGATCGTACATCTACCGATGAGAGGGCGAACATCTGCTTTGTCCTCGTTCAGCAGGTTTGGATCACCTGGACACCTCGAAGAACCTCCCCATTTCGGCGTATTTCTGATTCACTCGGCTGGTGATTTGCGCGGAGGCGATGATGCGTGGACAGGCCGGGTTCTGGGACATTGACGAACGCTAT
>JBKJRE010000607.1:0-12660 GCA_046594775.1 Rhizobiaceae bacterium
CGAAAATATCGGCAAAGCCACCAGCGCCGAACCCCTGGGCTCCTCCACCCATGCCGCCATTCTCGAAGGCAGCGTGGCCGAAGCGGTCATAGGCCGCGCGCTTTTGAGAATCCTTCAGCGTGTCGTATGCCTCGTTGATGGCCTTGAAGCGCTGTTCCGCAGTGTGGTCGTCAGGATGCCTGTCGGGATGACACTGCATGGCGAGCTTTCTGAACGCCGCCTTCAATTCCTTTTCGTCGGCCCCCTTCTGGACACCGAGCGTCTCGTAAAAATCAGCCTTCATCGAGTCCTGCCGCCTGGATGTTCAATATCTTGGCGCATTGTCCTGGTCCCATCCCGCAATGCATGGCTTCCGATTTAGTGATGCCCGCTGCCGGTTGCCAGAATTTCTGCGACATGCGCTGCATTTTCTTGAGTTACTGCTGCAAAAAAGCCCGGCTCTCAGGCCGGGCTTTTTTATTTGTCGATCAGGGCTCAGGCGGACTTTTTGGTATCGTCTTCGTCCTCGATTTCCTCGAAGTCGGCATCCACCACGTCGCCGTCTTTGGCGGCGTCAGCAGCAGCGTCAGTTTCGGCGGCTTCTTTCTGCGAGGCCTCATACATTGCCTGGCCGAGCTTCATCGAGACTTCGGCCAGCGTCGACGTTGCGGCGTTGATGGCCTCTACATCGTCGCCTTCGGTTGCTGTCTTCAGCGCCGCAATGGCTTCCGAAATGGCCGTGCGATCCTCTTCGGAAACCTTGTCGCCATATTCCTTGAGCGACTTCTCCGAAGAATGCGCCAGCCCCTCAGCCTGGTTTCGGGCTTCCACCAGCGCACGACGCTTCTTGTCGCCTTCAGCGTTGGCTTCCGCATCCTTGACCATCTTCTCGATGTCGGCGTCACTCAGACCGCCAGACGCCTGGATGCGGATCTGATGCTCCTTGCCGGTGCCCTTGTCCTTTGCCGAGACATTGACGATGCCGTTGGCGTCGATGTCGAAAGTGACCTCGATCTGCGGCACGCCGCGCGGTGCGGGTGGAATACCCACCAGATCGAACTGACCCAGCGCCTTGTTGTCCGACGCCATCTCTCGTTCGCCCTGGAAGACCCGGATCGTCACCGCGGACTGAGAATCCTCGGCAGTCGAGAACACCTGGCTCTTCTTCGTCGGGATCGTCGTGTTGCGCTCTATAAGTCGCGTGAACACGCCGCCCAGCGTCTCGATGCCGAGCGACAGCGGCGTCACGTCGAGCAGCAGCACGTCCTTGACGTCACCCTGCAGAACGCCGGCCTGGATGGCGGCGCCGAGGGCGACGACCTCATCCGGGTTGACGCCCTTGTGCGGTTCCTTGCCGAAGAACTGCTTCACGATCTCCTGGATCTTGGGCATGCGCGTCATGCCGCCGACCAGAACCACCTCGTCGATCTCGCCGGCCTTGAGGCCTGCATCCTTGAGCGCCGCCTTGCAGGGAGCGATGGTGCGCTGCACCAGATCGTCGACAAGCTGCTCGAACTTGGCGCGGGTCAGCTTCATCGTCAGGTGCTTGGGACCGGTCTGGTCTGCCGTGATGAATGGCAGGTTGATCTCCGTCTGCGACGAAGCAGACAGTTCGATCTTGGCCTTCTCCGCGGCTTCCTTGAGACGCTGCAGTGCCAGCTTGTCGTTCTTCAGGTCGATGCCCTGTTCCTTCTTGAACTCAGCTGCAAGATATTCGACGAGACGCATGTCGAAATCCTCGCCACCCAGGAAGGTGTCGCCATTGGTCGACTTGACCTCGAACACGCCGTCGCCGATTTCCAGCACGGATATGTCGAAGGTGCCGCCGCCAAGATCATAGACGGCGATGGTCTTGCCTTCCTTCTTGTCGAGGCCATAGGCGAGAGCCGCAGCCGTCGGCTCGTTGATGATGCGCAGCACTTCCAGCCCGGCGATCTTGCCGGCGTCCTTGGTGGCCTGACGCTGGGCGTCGTTGAAGTATGCCGGAACGGTGATGACTGCCTTTTCGACCTTCTCGCCGAGATAGGCTTCCGCCGTTTCCTTCATCTTCTGCAGGATCATTGCCGAAATCTGCGATGGCGACTGCTTTTTGCCGGCGGCTTCGACCCAGGCATCGCCATTGTCACCCTTGACGATCTTGTAGGGGACGAGCTTCTTGTCCTTCTCGGTCACCGGATCGTCATAGCGGCGGCCGATAAGGCGCTTGACCGCAAAAATCGTGTTTTCCGGATTGGTTACGGCTTGGCGCTTGGCCGGTTGACCAACGAGGCGCTCGTCACCCTCGGTGAAAGCGACGATGGAGGGCGTCGTGCGCGCGCCTTCCGCGTTTTCAATGACTTTGGGCTCCTTGCCATCCATGATGGCGATGCAGGAATTGGTGGTTCCAAGGTCGATGCCGATTACTTTTGCCATTTCACTACTCTCCGCTAAGCAGACTGTCAGGACCCGTAAAGGCGTTCCAGCGGCAGCCCCTGTTCCTCGATCAAATACCGCACGGACGTTACACATGGTGCAAGGTCCGTCCGGCTTGCGGCGTATATAAGAACAGGGATTTGCGGGTGCAAGCGCTGCGCGCGCACTATAGAGGCCCAGCCCGGGAAATGTGCCGCCGGTTTATCTGCGCGCCGCACGCATTTGCGTGCAAGCGCTGGGCTCGACCAAACGCAAACCATTCGATAGAACGGCATCAATCTGGAATTGGCCGCAAACGCTGCGAGATCTAATGCGACCCGATGGCTCCGACGCCCCCGTAGATCCCGTGTTCCCGTTCCTGTCCGGTGGAGGCGAAGTCGGAAGGCTTATCGCATCGTTCAACTGGAGCGCGACGTCGCTCGGCTCCATGCCGACCTGGTCGCAAAGCCTCAAGACGTCTGTCTCGATCATCCTTCGCAGTCACGTGCCGATCGTAATGCTGTGGGGCGACGACGGCATCATGATCTACAACGACGCCTATTCCGTGTTTGCCGGCGGACGGCATCCGGAGCTCCTCGGCTCGAAGGTTCGCGAGGGTTGGCCGGAAGTTGCCGACTTCAACGACAACGTGATGAAGGTCGGCCTTGCCGGCGGTACGCTGGCCTATCGCGATCAGGAACTCACGCTGTACCGATCGGGCAGGCCCGAACAGGTCTGGATGGACCTGGACTACTCGCCCATTCTCGACGAGAGCGGCGAGCCTGCCGGTGTGATGGCCATCGTCACTGAAACCACAGCCAGAGTTGCCGCAGAAGAATGGCAGGCCGGCGAACGGGATCGCTTGCGCCAGATGTTCGATCAGGCGCCCGGTTTCATGGCCATGCTGACCGGTCCTGACCATGTTTTCGAGCTGACCAACGCGGCATTCATGCAGCTTGTCGGCCATCGCAAGGTGCTGGGTCAACCAGTCCGGCACGCATTGCCCGAAATCGGCGAGCAAGGATTTCTCGAACTGCTGAACCATGTCTATACGACCGGCGAAGCGTTTCTGGGCTCCGTGATGAAGGCGGAGATCCAGCGTGTTCCCGGGGCTCCGAAGGAAGAGCGCTTCCTTGACCTTGTCTACCAGCCCGTTCGCGGTCCGGACGGAAAGATTTTCGGCATATTCACGCAAGGCATGGATGTCACCGCCCGGGTTGTCGCGGAGCAGGCGCTGCGACAGAGCGAGGCCCAATTCAGAATGTTCGCCGAAGCCATGCCGAATCATGTCTGGACTTCGACACCGCAAGGCGATCTGGATTGGTTCAATCGGAGGGTCTACGACTACTCGGGATCCGAGATAGGGGCATTGAATGGCCGGGCCTGGGGCTCCATCGTTCATACTGATGACCTTGGTAGCGCAGCGACAGCCTGGGCAGCGGCACTGGCGGCGGAAATTCCCTACGAGACGGAATTCAGGCTGCGGCGCGCTGATGGCGTCTATCGCTGGCACCTCGCAAGGGCCGTTCCGATCCGCGATCCGGACGGGGCCGTCACCAAATGGATCGGCACCAACACCGACATTGATGACCAGAAGCAGTCAGCCCAGGCGCTGCTGGAAAGCGAGCGGCGTCTGCAGCTGTCTCAGAATGCGGCCGGAATTGCCGCTCTGGAACTCGACATAGCAAGCGGGACGGTTATCGGCTCCGAGGGATTCTGGGATTTGTGGGGACTGTCGCCCCGCGAGAGTGTTCATATCAGCGTGCTTGAAAACATCGTCCTTCCCGAAGACAAGAACATCCGGTCCACTGCGGAAACCCGATCGAAAGGCACGGCAGTCCCGAACGTCGAATACCGGATCAGGCGCGCCGATACCGGCGAAGTCCGCTGGCTGTCCCGAAATATCGACTTTGTGCACGACGATGCGGGCCGGCCGATAAAGATGTTTGGCGTGCTTCAGGATGTTACGGAAGTAAAGGAAGCGCAGGCCCGTCAGAAAATGCTCACCCATGAGCTTGAGCATCGGATCAAGAACATTCTGGCCATGGTATCCGCCATTGCGTCGCAGACGCTGCGCCACACCGATATCGACACCGCCAGAACTGCCTTCAACGAACGCATAAGGGCACTGGCGAACGCCCATGATATTCTCAACAGCACGCGCTGGACGCGCGCCTCCATGAACGAGGTCATTGCGAATTCGATCACTGCATTTCCCACCGAGCAAATTTCGGTGTCCGGTCCTGACCTCTCCATCAACCCGAAAATGGCCTTGTCAATGGCGCTTGCCATCAATGAATTGGGTACGAACGCGCTGAAATATGGTGCGCTTTCGGTTCCTGACGGTAAAGTCACCGTCGAGTGGTCGGTGGGTCCGGTTCAGCAGGATGACAGATTGACATGGCGCTGGCTGGAGAGCGGCGGTCCTGCCGTCACGCAGCCCAGCCGCCGCGGGTTCGGCAGCTTTCTGATCACCAGAGTGTTTGCCGCCGATTTCAATGGCAAGGTACAGATCGAATACAGGGCGGAGGGCATTGAGTGTATCTTAACCGCGCCGTGTCCTGACTTGGAAGTGATGGCAATCGACAAAGCCGAAGGCAGCGCCAGTGACCGATAATCTCAGAACCGTGCTCGTGGTCGAAGATGAAGCCTTGTTGCTCTTCACAATTGCCGACGAGCTTCGCGAGGCGGGATTCACCGTGTTCGAGGCCAAGGATGCGGATGAGGCCATCCACCATCTCGAGACGCGACCGAGGATCGACATCATGTTCACCGACATCGATATGCCGGGCTCGATGGATGGGCTGCGGCTGTCAGCGGCGGTGCGCGATCGCTGGCCCCCCGGTCAAGATCATCGTGACTTCGGGCAAGCGCAAGCCGGAGCCGGACATCCTGCCGGATGGCGGTGTATTCATGGCCAAGCCCTATCTTTCCGAAAAGCTCACCGCCGCCATCGAAGAGCTGCTGTCATAGGGCTGTCAGCACTGCGGACTCTTTCCGGTTTCGCGCCGTCAGGTCATCCGCCCTCGCGATCGAGTCTCATCTCAATCGATCAGTTGAGCACGCGTCTTCGACGGGTTCTGCCGCCGCTAGGGCGAGTTCAGACCTTCTCCCAGCCCTCATGCCCTCCGGCGCGGAAGATCGCGTCGATGACCTTCTGGTTCTTTACCGAGTTCTCGAGCGTGAAGACCGCGTCTTTGCCGCCCAGAGCAGCCCTGGCGAAGGTCTCGACCTCCAGCCGATATTGCTGAGTGCCTGGGAAACGGAACACGGTTGCTTCCGTATGATCCTGGTTGTGCAACTCGACGCGGTGATGGTCGTATAGTCCGGCGTTGAATGGCGAGTGCACCTCGATGAAGCCCTTGTCACCGTGAAAAACCATGAGCTGGCGCGCCGCCATCTGGGTGGACAGATAGAAAGACAGTTCGAAGCCCCCGAAATCGACCCGGATAGAGGAGTAGATGTCCGTCTTGAACTTCTTGTCTCGCTCGACGGTGGCCTGGATGCGGGCCGGCTCCTTGCCCGTCACGAAGCGCGTCGCGACTGTCGGATAGACGCCGATGTCGGGCAGCGCACCGCCGCCAAGCTCCAGCTTGTTGCGCATGTTCTTTGGATCGACATTGTAATAGGTGAACGCACCCTGCACATGCTTGAGCGTACCGATGGCGCCCGAGGCGATCAGGTCGCGTACCTTGATCCATTGCGGGTGATAGACCACCATGAAGGCCTCGCAGATCAGTACCTTCTTGCGGTCGCGAAGCTTTATCAGCGGCAGGATGTCCTTGGCGTCGAGCGCCAGCGGCTTTTCGACCAGCACATGCTTGCCGGCCTCAGCCGCCTTCGCGGCCCATTCGACATGCTGCGAGGTTGGCAACGGAATATAGACGCCGTCGACCGTGTCGGAGGCGAGCAATTCCTCATAGGAGCCGAAGGCGTGCGGCGCGCCGAAACGGTCGGCCAGCGCCCGAGCCTTCTTGCGGTCGCGGCTGGCGACAGCCGTCAACACGCCGTTTTCGGCATCGGCAATGGCTGGCAACAGTTGCTCGCGGCCGATCTTGGCCGTCGACAGAACGCCCCAACGGAACATGCTCTTCTCCCTTGTGATTTCCGGCTGTTTTCTTAAGGGGCGCAGCTTTGCCCTAAAAATCCGCTGCTGCCAAGTTGGGCGATCCGAAAAGCCCCTGTGCGGCGAGGCGCGCTCCACCTACATTGGCTTCCAAAGGAGACCCGCCATGAAGAACCGTGACCTCGGCGCTGCGCTCAGCGTCTTTCCCGTCGGCCTCGGTTGCATGGGCATGAGCCACGGTTATGGCGGACAGGACGAAGCAGACGCGATCCGCACCCTGCACAAGGCTGTCGAGCTTGGCGTGACGCTGTTCGATACCGCCGAAGTCTACGGTCCCTTCCTGAATGAGGTCCTGGTCGGCAAAGGCCTGAAGCCTCTGCGTGACAAGGTCAAGATCGCCACCAAATTCGGCTTCAATATCCTCGAAACGCCGGAGGGGCCGAAGCAGATCCCCGGGCTCAACAGCCAGCCAAAGCATGTCCGGGCCGTGGCCGAGGCATCGCTGCGCCGCCTGGGGATTGAGGCGATCGACCTCTACTACCAGCACCGCGTCGATCCCGATGTGCCGATCGAGGAGACGGTCGGCGCGATGGCGGAGCTGGTGCATGAGGGCAAGGTGCTAAACCTTGGCCTGTCGGAAGCGGGCGTCGCCACCATACGCCGGGCGCATGCGGTCCATCCGATCGCCGCTGTTCAAAGCGAATACTCGCTATGGACGCGTGATCCCGAGAATGGCGTGCTCGCAATCTGCGGCGAACTCGGCATCGGCTTCGTGCCGTTCAGTCCGCTTGGTCGAGGGTTTCTGGCCGGCGCGATCAAATCGTCAAGCCAGTTCGGCGCGGAGGACTTCCGGCGCGGCTTGCCACGCTTCGGCGAAGAGAACATCCAGCGCAATCTATCGGTGGTCGCCCGACTGGAGAAACTGGCGGCCGACAAGGGCCTGACCGCCGCCAATCTGGCGCTCGCCTGGGTGTTGCACCAGGGCGATTTCATCGTGCCAATCCCGGGCTCGCGCAAGATCGCCAATCTGGAGGCCAATATTGCAGCGGCGAGCATCGTGCTCGGCGAAGCCGAAATCGCCACAATCGGCGCGCTTGTTTCGCCCGACCAAATCTCGGGCAAGCGCTACAGCGACGCGGCAATGGCGCAGACCAACCGCTAGGAGGATCGCCCCGAGCCTACCCGCGCAATACCCCACCCGTCTGCTTTTTCACATTCTCGACAATGCGGGCGGCGAGCGCTTCGAAATCCTCGTCGGTCAGAGTCTTCTCCATGGGCTGGATAGACACCTCGATGGCGATGGATTTCTTTCCCTCACCGATCGAGGCGCCATCGAAGACATCGAAAACCGAGACATTCGTGATCAGCTTGCGGTCGGCGGCAAGCGCCGCCTTGGTCAGGCTGCCGGCCTGAACCGACTTTTCGACCACGAAGGCGAAATCGCGTTTCACCGCCTGGAAGGCGGAGAGTTCCAGTTTCGGCTTGGTGCGGGTCGGCTTGGTCTTCGGTTCGGGGATCGCGTCAATGAACACCTCGAAGCCGGCGAGCGGTCCAGAAACATCCAGACCTTCCAGGGTCTTCGGATGAAATTCGCCGAAATGGCCGAGCACCGTCTTGGGCCCGAGCTTGATGAAGCCGGAGCGGCCCGGATGATACCATCCGGGACCGGGGACTTCCATCTGCAGATTGGCAACCGGCGCCCCGCATGCTTCAAGCGCCGCCATCGCGTCGGCCTTGGCGTCAAAGACGCCGACGACATTCATATTGCCGGCCCAATCGCGGCCTGACCCCTCAAGTCTGGCAGTGCCTCGCCGCACGCCGGCGGCGACGCGACGCTGCTGGGCGGGGCTGTCGCCCTCATAGGTGCCCGACACTTCGAACAGCGCTACGTCACCGATGCCCTTGTCGGCATTGCGCTGCGCCGCAGCGACCAGACCCGGCAGCAGCGAGGGGCGCATGTCGGACATGTCGGCGGCGATCGGGTTGGCAAGTCGAAGCTCGGGCTGGCCGCCGCCGAAAAGCTCGGCATGTGCCGCCGGGATGAACGACCAGGTGACGGCCTCCATCATGCCGCGCACGGCAAGCGCGCGCTTGGCGGCGCGGGTGCGAATTTGTAGAGTCGTCAGGATCTTGCCGTTGACGGCGTCATGGCTGGTCAGCGGCTCGGGCTTGATCTTGTCGACGCCGTGAATGCGCATCACCTCTTCGACGAGATCTGCCTTGCCTTCGACGTCGGGCCTCCAAGACGGCACGGTGACATCGACCACATCACCGGAACCCTGCGGCCCGAAGCCGAGGCGTGAAAGAATGTCGAGGCTTTCGTGCTTCGGCACCTCAAGGCCCGTCAGCCGCTTCACTTCCGAAACCGGGAACGACACGATCTTCGGCGTGTAGCCGGAATAACCAACCACTTCGATATCGCTCGCCCCGCCACCGCAGAAATCCAGCACCATCTGTGTCGCCAGTTCGATGCCCGGCACCATGAATTCCGGATCGACGCCCCGCTCGAAACGGTAACGCGCGTCGGTGATGATGCCGAGCGTTCGCCCGGTACGGGCAATGTTGAGAGGCTCCCACAGCGCCGATTCGATCAGCACGTCGGTGGTGTTCTCGTCGCAGCCGGAATGCTCGCCGCCCATGACGCCGGCAATCGACTCCACGCCGTTGTCGTCGGCGATCACGCACATGTCTGTCGTCAGGGCATATTCCCGCCCGTCGAGAGCAAGCACGGTCTCGCCATCATGGGCGCGGCGCACGACGAGATCGCCAGCGACCTTTTTCGCGTCGAAGACATGCAGCGGCCGGCCGCGATCGAAGGTGATGTAGTTGGTGATGTCGACCAGAGCATTGATGGGCCTGAGGCCGATGGCGATTAACCGCTGCTGCAGCCATTTCGGCGAGGCGCCATTCTTCACGCCCTTGACCAGGCGCAGCGCAAAGCCACGGCAAAGCGCCTCGCCCTCGAAGTCCAGCCTGACCCTGACCGGCGTCCTGCCCTTGCCAGGAACCGGCTCGATGGCGGGTGTTCTGAGCCTGCCGAGACCGGAGGCTGCAAGGTCACGCGCGATGCCATAGACGCCGGTGGCGTCAGGCCGGTTCGGCGTCAGATTGATGTCGATCACCGGATCGTCGAGCTTCGCATAGGCGGCGAAGCTCGACCCCACCGGCGCGTCTGCCGGCAGGTCGATAATGCCGTCATGCTCGCCCGAGAGTTCCAGCTCGCGTTCCGAACACATCATGCCGTGGCTTTCGACGCCGCGGATTTTGCCCACCGTCAGTGTCACATCGATGCCGGGCACATAGGCGCCGGGTGCTGCGAAGGCCCCGACCAGGCCGGCGCGTGCGTTGGGCGCACCGCACACCACCTGCACCGGCGGCCGGCCATCGCCCGTATCGACGGTCAGCACACGCAGACGGTCGGCGTCTGGATGCTGGACCGCCGTCAGCACCCTGGCGATGACGAAGGGCTTCAGGCCCGCCTTGTCGTCGACATGCTCGACTTCAAGCCCGATAGAGGTCAGGCGCTCGACGATTTCCGTCAGCGAGGCGTCGGTGTCGAGATGGTCCTTGAGCCACGATAGGGTGAATTTCATGATGGCGTTCCGTCGGCTGTCGGGTCGTGTCGTGCCACGCTGGACAGAACGTGTCGCGGCAGCCCGTCCGGCATATGCAGATAAGGCAGTTGCTCGCGCACATAGGCATGCAGCGTCGGCTTGTAGGCGGCCGGCTCATCCATTGCGCCGAGCATGAAGTAGACATCACCGCCAATGCGGCTGTCGATATAGGCAATCGGCGAACCGCATACGCCGCAGAAACTGCGCGTTACCGGACCGTTGTCGAAGGTCTTCATCGCCTCGCGGGTCAGCGAAACGACCTCTGTAGCAAAGCCGACAAAGGCCGAAACCGGCGCGCCGGTCGCCTGCCGGCAATCACCGCAATGGCAATAGCTGACATGCACCGGCTCGGCCGCAGCCTCGAACCGGACCGCGCCGCATCGGCAGCCGCCTTTGTGCTCTGAGGTCACTGGCTCAACCCCCCGAACAGCGTCGGCATGTCGAGCGGCCTGAATCCATAATGCGCCAGCCAGCGCACGTCGGCGTCGAAGAAGGCGCGCAGGTCCGGCATGCCGTATTTCAGCATGGCGATGCGGTCGATACCCATTCCCCAGGCAAAGCCCTGGTACTCGTCCGGGTCGAGGCCGGCAAAGCGCAACACGTTCGGGTGCACCATGCCGCAGCCCAGAATTTCCATCCAGTCATTGCCCTCGCCGAAGCGCACTTCGCCCGGCCGCGAGCGGTCGCACTGGATGTCGACCTCCAGGCTCGGCTCGGTGAATGGAAAGAAGCTCGGCCGGAAACGCATGTTGAGTTGCGGTACCTCGAAGAAGGCCTTGCAGAACTCTTCGAGGACCCAGCGCATGTTGGCGACGGTGGCCGTCTTGTCGATCACCAGCCCCTCGACCTGATGGAACATAGGCGAGTGGGTGGCATCGGAATCCTGGCGGTAGGTCTTGCCTGGAATGACGATCCGGATCGGCGGCGGCTGCTGCTCCATGGTGCGGATCTGCACCGGCGAGGTATGCGTTCGCAACAGCTTGCGCTCGCCATACGCGCCGGGCGGAAAGAAGAAGGTGTCGTGCATTTCACGCGCCGGATGACCGTCGGGGAAGTTCAGCGCGGTAAAATTATAGTGGTCGGTTTCGATGTCCGGGCCTTCGGCGATGGAAAAACCCATGTCGCCGAAGATCGCCGCGATTTCGTCGATGACCTGGCTGATCGGGTGGATACGGCCGCGCTCGGCCGGCGACTGGCGCACCGGCAAGGTCACATCGAGCCGTTCGGCGGCGAGCCGGGCGGTGATCGCTGCATCGCGCAGTTGGGCCTTGCGCGACGCCAGCGCGTCGGTTATCCGCAGCTTGAGCCCGTTGATCGCCGGCCCCTTGGTCTGCCGCTCCTCGGCGCTCATCGCGCCGAGCGTCTTCAACAATTCCGAAACCTGCCCTTTCTTGCCCAGCGCCGAGACCCGCACCGCCTCGATCGACGGCTCGTCCGAGGCTGCGGCAATCGCTGCCAGCAACGAGGTTTCGAGGGTTTCCATGTCACTCATGTCCAAGACCCAATCTTGATACTTCGGCAAAGAAAAACCCGCGCCAGCCTGCCAGCGCGGGTTTCCCAAATCAGAATTCGTCGTGCTTGGGAAGGCGCTGGCTAGGCTACAGCGCTTTCAAAAGCGTTCGGCGTCGTGTCCTTGAGGTATTCAAGCGCGGTCTTGGCCTTGGCGACGAGCGCGGCGAAAGCCTGCGGCTCGTGGATCGCCATGTCCGACAGGACCTTGCGGTCAATCTCGATGCCCGACTTGTTGAGGCCGTCGATGAAGCGGCCATAGGTCAGGCCATGCTCGCGTGCGGCAGCGTTGATGCGCTGCACCCACAAGGCGCGGAAGTTGCGCTTGCGGTTCTTACGGTCGCGATAGGCGTACTGCAGGGACTTCTCGACCGCCTGCTTGGCGATGCGGATGGTGTTCTTGCGGCGGCCGTAGAAACCTTTGGCGGCTTTCAGAACCTTCTTGTGCTTGGCGTGCGAGGTGACGCCTCTCTTTACGCGTGCCATGTCATGATCTCCTTACTTCGTTCCAGGGCCGCGGCTCAAAGACCGTTCGGCAGAAAATTCTTGATGACTCTCTTGGCGTCGGGTTCAGCAAGAACCATCGTGCCGCGCGCATCGCGAATGAACTTGTTGGAACGCTTGATCATGCCGTGGCGCTTGCCGGCGGCAGCCGACAGAACTTTCCCGGTGGCGGTGATCTTGAACCGCTTCTTGGCGGCAGATTTGGTCTTCATCTTGGGCATTTTGCTTACTCCTTGAGGCTTTAGGCGCCTCTTTTCTTGCGGGATCACCGTCATGCCCTCGGCACGTCGCGTCCCTGATGGTGTTTCCCGGCCGACCAAAGCCCGGAAAGCATGAAGAACCGCCACGGCATGCCCTGCCGGACGGTTCTGGAGGCGGCCTATAGCAGCGAGCGGGACAAAGTGCAACTGCTGCGCCCCATCATCTCAGGCATCGCGTTCGCCCGTCGCCGCACCGCCTCGCCCCGAGACGGCGGAAAGCAGGAGCGCAATGCCGACGCCGGCCAGTGCGGAGACGACCGTCAGCAAATGGGCGTTGATGCTGGCCCTCACCAGCACGGACAGCGCGCCGCGTGGCTGGTCCGCACCGAAGGCCGTG
>JBKJRE010000608.1:0-4782 GCA_046594775.1 Rhizobiaceae bacterium
ATAGCGTTCGTCAATGTCCCAGAACCCGGCCTGTCCACGCATCATCGCCTCCGAGCAAATCACCAGCCGAGTGAATCAGAAATACGCCGAAATGGGGAGGTTCTTCGAGGTGTCCAACTGGCACAGGTCATGTCCGGCACGGAGAGTTTGATCGTTTGTTCTGCGGCGGTGGCCGCTGATGAAGCTGTAGCGAGCAGCGCACACACAAGTGATGGGATCAGCTTTTTCATGACGGTTCCTTTTCCTTATCCGAGAATGAGCGGCACGAGATACGGCCACGCGAAGGCCAGCAAGATCAGCGCGGTTGCACACCAGAGGGCTGTTTTCACGATCATGCCGGGAAGCGGCCTTGCGCAGGCTTCTGCCTCGGCGCACGCAACTTTTGGTTTTCTGTAGACCAGCCAATAGCCATAGCCGAGAAAAACAAGGGTGATGGCGATGAAGATCGGCTGATAGGCAGACAGTGCCGTCAACTGACCGATCCAGGCGCCGCTGATCCCAAGGCTGAAAAGCACCAGAGGGATGATGCAGCAGGTTGACGCTGCAATTGCCCCCAGAATTCCGCCTGCCGCTATCAGCCTGGTTTTCCTGGAATCATCGCCGGAAGCAGACCCAATCGACGCAGTATTCGTAATTTCGCTCATAAAGCCGCTCGCAAAGTTTCGATCATGGGAGCATCATGCGATCTGTAGTGACTACAGATGCAAGGCAATGTTCGATGTCCCAGATCACAAAAGCGCGAGGCTATGCGATTGGTGCGTTGTCGCGTGAAACCTCCGTCAACATCGAAACCATCCGCTATTATGAACGCATCGGTCTCATGCCGAAGCCAGACCGTACCCAGGGCGGCAACCGGCAGTACAATCACGACCAGCTCAAGCGCTTGTTTTTCGTCAAGCGTTGTCGTGGGCTGGGATTCAGCATCGAGGAAATCAGGGCGCTCTTGCTGATGGTTGACCGAGCAGACTTCACTTGCGGAGAGGTTCACACAATGACGGTTGACCATTTGGCGACCGTCAAGAAGAAGGTTGCCGATTTGCGGCGCCTGGAACAAGCCCTTCAGTCCATGGCTGCGGAGTGCAGCAAGGGTGACGTTCCGGATTGCCCGATAATCGATACTCTGTTCAGCGAGTAGCTGCCCCGATGCAGAGGAGCGCGTGCCCGAATATGCCAAAAGAACAAAGGCGGCGGCTGGCTGATACATTTGAAAAGAGCGATTGATGGGACCTCGAAACGATCCAAAGACGGACGAGCGGAAGTCAAGCTATCACGCAGGCCCGACGAAACAGGGGGGGAACGGAGTGGCTGTATCGACGCAGGCGCGACCATCGCCCGGAAGCGGCTTGCGGCCAGCTGTTCGCGTCGGATAGTGTCGGCCGCGTCGCGGACAAGGCCGTTCAAATCCATGGCGGTGCAGGCTATATGGCGGATGCCGGCATCGAGCGGTTTTACCGCGACGTGCGCCTGTTACGCTTCTACGAAGGCACAATCCGGATCGAGCAGCTTGTCATGGCGCGCAACATGAACCGCCAAGTGCGCCGCAAGGCAGTCGGCTGATCAGGCGAAGGAACACACTATGGTCGTGAGCATCGAGCGAAACGGGCGCGTCGCCGTCATCTGGTTGAACAGCGCGCCTGTCAATGCGCTCAACCAGGCATTGCGCGCCGGACTGGCGGCTGCGCTGCAGGAAGTCGAGCAGGATGCGGCGCTTGGCGCAACCGTGATTGCGTCGCGGCTTGACAGTTTCAGCGCCGGTGCGGACATCAAGGAATTTAACCAGCCGCCATCCAGCCCCACTCTGCGCGACATCATCGAGCGGCTCGATGCGGCGGCAAAACCTGTGGTCGCCGCGATCGGCGGCGTCGCCTTTGGCGGTGGCCTGGAGATCGCGCTTGCCTGCGACGCACGCATCGTCACCGAGAGCGCCTCGCTCGCCCTGCCGGAGGTCAAGATCGGGCTGCTGCCGGGCGCCGGCGGCACGCAGCGCCTGCCGCGTCTGATCGAACCGGCAAAGGCGCTCAGCTTCATCAGCGACGGCAATCCGGTCAAAGGCCGACAGGCGGTCGAGTGCGGCCTGGCCGACGCGCTGGCAAGCGGGGAAGAGCTGATTGCTGCGGCGATTGCCAAGGCTGAAGAGATCGCATCCTCGCATGTTCGCCGGCGGCTGAGCGATGTTCGGGTGGAGTCAGGAACCCGCGAGGCATTCGAAGCCGCCGCCGCCGCGATTCTGGAAAGCCAGTCCGACAACCCCCAGATGGAAGCGATCGTCAGTGCGGTGCGCGACGCCTATGAGCATCCGTTCGAGACCGGCATGCGCAGGGAGCGCGAGCATTTCGACCGGCTGAAGGCGGACGATCGCTCGAAGTCGCTGCGACATGCATTTTTCGCGGAGCGGTCGTCCGGGCGGGCGAAATCCGGCGGGGCGGCCACGGTCGGAAGCGTCGGCGTGATCGGCGGCGGCACCATGGGCGCCGGCATAGCGATGGCGTTCGCCAGCAGCGGCATCCCGGTCGTGCTGATCGAAACAGACCAGGCGGCGGCCGGGCGGGCGATCGGGCGCATCGGTGAAAACTACGCCCGCTCGGTCAAGCGCGGTACGATCCCGGAATCCGTGAAGGCCGCGAACATGGCGCGGATTGATGCTTCGGCGGACTATTACTCCCTAGGAGAGGTGGATCTGGTCATCGAGGCGGCATTCGAAGAGATGGATATAAAGCGCCAGATTTTCGGCAGGCTGGTGGAAGCGACCAAACCGACGGCTGTTCTGGCGACAAACACCTCATACCTAAGCGTCGACGATATCGCCGCGGCAAGCGGCGTTCCGGAACGCGTCCTGGGAATGCACTTCTTCAGCCCGGCCAACATCATGAAGCTGGTGGAAGTGGTGCGCGGCGCGCAAACCCGCGACGACGTTATCGACAGCGTGGCCGCAACGGTCCAGCGCCTCGGCAAGATCCCGGTGGTGGTCAAGAACTGCCATGGCTTCGTCGGCAACCGCATGCTCGCCCGCAGGAGCGAGCAGGTCGACCGGCTGCTGCTGGAAGGCGCCTCGCCCCAGGACGTTGACCATGCGTGGACGAATTTCGGATCGAAGCTCGGTCCGTGCGCCATGGGCGATCTTGCCGGCCTCGATATTTCCTGGCGCATGCGTCGCGCCACCGGCCGGACGGCGCCTATTGCGGATGCACTGGTCGAGGCCGGACGTCTCGGCCAGAAGTCGGGCCAGGGCTACTACCGCTATGGCGAAGACGGCAGGACGCCGATCCCTGATCGCGAGGTGACGGCTCTCATCGCAGCTGTTTCAAGGCGCGAGGGCGTTCAACGCCGTTCCATCGATCGTGACGAGATCCTCGACCGGCTGATCCTGCCGATGGTCAACGAGGGCGCACGGATAATGGAAGAGGGCATTGCCGCCAGATCGAGCGATATCGACGTGATCTGGATACACGGCTACGGGTTCCCGCGCTGGCGCGGCGGCCCGATGTTTTATGCGCAGACGCGAGGCCTCCCCGCAATTGTCGCCCGTCTCAAGGAACTGGCGGC
Organism: Rhizobiaceae bacterium; assembly: GCA_046594775.1. GTDB lineage: Bacteria > Pseudomonadota > Alphaproteobacteria > Rhizobiales > Rhizobiaceae > CAMYMG01. The sequence continues at coordinate 3,544 of JBKJRE010000608.1, forward strand.
CTTGACCGGCGATGCTTCGCTACACCCCGCCCCACTGCTGGAAAAGCTGGCCGCTGCCGGCGCCGCCTTTTCTTGAACCTGCCGGACCGGAGAGACAGACCATGAATGAAGCCGCCATCGTCGCGACCGCGAGAACGCCCATCGGAAAGGCCGGACGCGGCGCCTTTAACGATACCTCAGGCGTCGATCTGGTCGCGCCCCTGCTGCCGCACCTGCTGGGCAAGACCGGGATGGCGGCGGCCGAGGTGGAAGAAATCGTCCTGGGGTGCGGCTATCCTGAAGGCGCAACCGGCGGCAATGTGGCGCGTGCGGCCGCGCTGCGCGCCGGCTTCCCGGTTTCCTCCGCCGGTCTCATGGTCAGCCGGTTCTGCGCGTCCGGCCTTGAGGCGGTGGCGCTTGCGGCGCGACGCATCGCACTCGATGGCGTCCCGGCGATGATCGCAGGCGGCGTCGAATCCATCAGCCTGGTCGGTCCCAACGCCAACAAGGAGCGGCTTCGCAACGACTGGCTGGAGGCAAACCTTCCCGGCATCTATATGCCGATGATCGAGACGGCGGACATCGTCGCTGCCCGCTACGGCATCAGTCGGGAAGACCAGGACGCGTTCTCACTTGAGAGCCAGCGCCGGACGGCCGCCGCGCAGCAGGGCGGGCTGTTCGCCGACGAAATCATGCCGATGGAGGTGCGCAAGACCGTCACCGACAAGGCAACCGGCGAGACCCGTTCGGAGGCCGTCAGGCTCCTGCTCGACGAGGGCAACCGTCCCGACACGACGCTTGAAGGATTGGCTAATCTGAAGCCGGTCCGGGAAGGCCAGTCCGTCACCGCCGGCAATGCCAGCCAGCTCTCCGATGGCGCTTCGGTCAATCTCTTGATGTCGACCGCTGAGGCGGAAAGGCGAGACCTCGACGTGCTGGGCGTCTTCCGGGGATTTGCTTCGGCAGGCTGCGCGCCTGACGAGATGGGCATCGGCCCTGTTTTCGCCGTCCCGCGCCTGCTCCAGCGCCATGGCCTGTCCGTCGATGACATCGATCTGTGGGAGCTCAACGAGGCGTTCGCCAGTCAGGCGCTCTATTGCCGCGACAGGCTCGGGATTCCCTCCGGGAAGCTCAACGTCAATGGCGGCGCCATCTCGATCGGCCACCCTTTCGGCATGAGCGGTTCGCGCATGATCGGCCACATCCTGCTGGAAGGCCGGCGGCGCAAGGCGAAGTACGGCGTCGGCACCATGTGCGACG
>JBKJRE010000009.1:0-2926 GCA_046594775.1 Rhizobiaceae bacterium
CCAGAACGAGAACCGAGCAGCGGCCGCTGGCCGAGAGGCGTTCGGCGACAACCGAGCCAGCGGATCCAGAGCCTACAACGATAAAATCATAGGTCTGCATGGCCTGAACGGGGAACCTCAATGTCTTACCGACCACCCTAGACGCGGCAAATGCGCTCCGTCCCGGACCATACGGCATAGCTTATAAAAAATGCGACGGAGACGCGCGCTGATATCCGCTTGCCCGGGCGCAGCCCTTGGCTTTAATGCTGTTCTCGGGCATGGCTGCAGCGGCGGGCGAAGGAGCAGACAATGCCACAAGCAGGATCAAAGCCGACGGGCGAACTGACGCTTCGCACTTTGGCCATGCCGTCGGATGCCAACGCTGCCGGGGATATTTTTGGCGGCTGGGTGATGGCGCAGATGGACCTGGCCTGTGGCATACGTGCCGCCGAGCGGGCGGGGGGACGCGTCGTTACCGCCGCGGTCAAGGAAATGTCCTTCGCAAGCCCGATGAAGATCGGCGATACGCTTTGCGTTTATACCCATGTGACGAGGGTCGGGCGCACGTCAATGACGCTCAAGGTAGAGGTGTGGGCGCAGCGTTACCTGTCACATCTGATGGAGCGGGTGACGGATGCGGACTTCGTGATGGTGGCGCTCGACGCTGACGGCAAACCCAAGCCGGTTCCCGAGTCCGAAGCCGCGTCGCTGCTATGATTTGGCCTATGGCGCCGAAGCCGCGTCGAAGCGTGCGCGCGCCGCGTTTACGCGAGCGGTGTTCAGGCGAGCCCATTCGCCAAGCGCCGCTACCGGCTCAAGCAGTTCACAGCCCAGATCGGTCAGTTCGTAGTCGACGCGAGGCGGAATGGTCGGGAAGACGGTGCGCGTCACGAAACCATCTGAAGCAGGCAGCCGTCACCATGCTTGATGAACTTGCCTGGTGGGCCAAGGTTCTGAAGGCGGCACGCGAAACCGACGTCACTGTCGCCCAGGCGGCTTGAGACGAGACAATTGATCAGGGCGTGGCAAACGCAAACGCCACCCCCATTCGGTTTTGCCCGCGATGCTTTCAGACGCCGGCCTTGCGCCGTGTTACAGGCAGGCGCGAGGCGATCACCTTGTCGATGCGCCTGCCATCCAGATCCACAACCTCGAACCGCCAGCCCTGTGCGTTGACGATTTCGCCAGTCGCCGGCAGACGATGCAGATGCGATAGAAGATAGCCGGCAACCGTCTCGTAGTCCCGGTTTTCAGGCAGTTCTATCGACAGGTGGTCGGCCATCTCGTCCGCCTGCATGTAACCGGCAAGCAACCAGGAACCATCGTCTCGCTGCACAGCCGGCGGTTCCTCCTCGTCGGCATCTGCCCTGAATACCCCGGTGATCGCTTCCAGAATATCGGCGGGTGTGACAATGCCTTCGAAATGCCCGTACTCGTCATGCACCAGAGCCATAGGAACCTGCGATTCCCTGAGCGTGGTCAGAACGTCGAGCGCGTCGGCCTGATCGTGGACAATCGGCGCCTGGCGCACATGCTTGCGTAGCTCGAATGCCTTGCCGGCGAGGATCGAGGACAGAATGTCCCTGGTCTGGATGACACCGATCATTGTATCGACGCCGCCTTCGCCAACCGGGAGGCGCGAGTGCTGCGTATCGATCAGCATCCTGCGCGCAGTGGCCTCATCGGCGTCCATATTCAGCCAGTCGATCTCGGTTCGGGGCGTCATGACCGCGCGCACGGCGCGGTCGCCCAGTCGCATCACGCCGGCAATCATGCGCCGCTCATCCGATTCGATTGTGCCATGATGCTCGGCCTCGGCGACCAGCATCTTGATCTCCTCGTCAGTTACCTTTTCGACGCCCTCCTTGTGCTGGCCCAACAGCCAGAGGACGGCACGCCCGGAAAGGTCGAGCAGGAAGACGAGCGGCAGAGCAATTCTGGAAAGAACGGTCATTGCCGGCGCGACCATGACGGCAATGCCTTCGGGATCACGCAATGCGATCTGCTTGGGCACCAACTCGCCGACGATCAGCGATCCGTATGTGATTGCCGCAACGACGATGCCGACGCCCAGCGCACTGGCAGCCCCGGTGTTCAGGCCCCACGTGATCAGCACATCGGTCAGCCGGAGGCCGAGCGTTGCGCCCGAAAATGCGCCGGAGGCCACGCCTACAAGCGTGATGCCGATCTGCACTGTCGACAGGAAGCGACCCGGATTGGCGCCAAGCGTCAATGCCAGAGTGGCGCCGGAGACGTTACGGTCGATCATGGCTTTCAGCCGCGCCGGGCGTGCCGATACGACCGCCAGTTCCGACATGGCGAGAAGACCGTTCAAGCAAACGAGGACAACGACAATTGCGATTTCAATGTAGACCATCGCGGTTCAATAGCACCCAAGCCGCGTCAGGGAAAATAGGCGAGGGCGCTAATTCGGCCCCAGGGCGCCAATGAGGTGTATAACGGCGCTAACGGCATGCGACGCGATTATTGCGTCGCTGCTTGATGTCGAAATGGAAGTGATTGGCGTGGTCGGCGTTGTAACCCGGCCCGAGGACCGTGTTGAAGTACTGGCAGCCATCGGCGCGGACATTGTTCAGAAAGCCGCGGGTCCGGAAGGCGAAGAAGCCGGGCTTGCGGACGTCGATATCCTTGCCGTTGTTGAGCTCGATGCGCATGATATCAAGCGCGTTGCCCTTGCCATGTTCGGAAAGAACGCCCCGGCTGTCTGCGATCTTGCGGCAGGAATAGCTTGAACCCTGGTGAATCGTGGCTACCCCGGAGAAATAGCGGCGTCTGGCTGATGGAACGAGTTCGTTTCGGGTCCATTGCGCAAAACTGCGCGCCATAGCACATGTAAGCGTCGCGGCTGGCTTCATTGCAACGCTGCCTATCGCCGAGACCTGGACCGGATGCTCTATGCCACATTCGCCCTGATGAATCGGGT
>JBKJRE010000073.1:0-3480 GCA_046594775.1 Rhizobiaceae bacterium
CGTAGCCGGCGATCGGCAGCGCGACCAGTCCGGCCAGAGCCGGGGCGGCAAGAAGTTTCTTGTGCATCATTTCCCTCCAGAGTTTGCGTATCTGGTGGGTAAGACGAACCCCTTCCGCCGATCCTTGGGGCGCGGCCGAATTATTTTCCGCATCGAAAGCCTGCATGGCGGCGTGAAGCGCCCGCGCCCTCGCCTCGGCGCCCGGTTCCGGCGCATTCATGCGGCCGAGCCGCTCGAGTTCTTTGTCGTCAACCATGGTCACACTTCCCCGGCCGTACGCATCATCATGCGCAGCCGCTTTTTCGCTTCATGGATGTGCCAGGAAACCGTCGCCTCGGCGCAGGCCATCGCTTCGGCCGCCGCCGCGTGGCTCAGCCCCTCGCCATAAACCAGCAGCACCGCGTCGCGCTGCTTGTCGGGCAGTTCGCGCACCGCCACCCACAACGCCTCGGCCTGATCCTCCGGTTCCGGGTCGCCGGCGATCAAAGCCTGCACGCCGAAGGCGTCGACCTTGGCCGTTTCGCGCGTGCTCTTTCGCTTCATGTCGCGCGCCGCGTTCAGCGTCATCGCGTAAAGCCAGGTCGTGAAAGCGGAGCCGCCCCGGTAGTCGCGGATCGCCCGGCCGAGCCGCGCGCAGACTTCCTGCGCAATGTCCTCGGCGTCGGGTCTGGAGCCGCACCAGCGCCACGCCACGCGGTAGACAAAGCCGTAGTGCCTTTCGACCAAAATGCCGAAAGCCGACCTGTCGCCCTTCTGAGACTGTTCGATCAGTTCGAGATCGGAAGCCTCGGCCTCATCCAGCATCATTGCCATCATTGTCCGGTAGGACGAAAGCTATTGGCCGATCCTTGGGGTGTTGGAAAGATTCTTTTCGCCGGTTTCGCGCCACCACATCATTCCACGGGGTGGCCAACAGCATTGAAAATTCTGGAACCGTCACGCGCGCCGTGCCTTATGTCTCGGAACCCACCTTTCGCTATCAACCAAGGAGACGCTAATGTCCTACGCCCGGTTCGGCGCCATGATTGCAACCTCGACGGTCGTCATGTTCGGCCTGATGTACCTCAACAATTATGCCATCGATCATATCTGGTTCAGTCAGACTCGCGCCTGGATGGCGCTGCTCATGGGCGCCGTCATGGCCGTCATCATGCTGGCCTTCATGCTGAGAATGTACAGCAACCGGGCCGTCAACATGGCGATCTTCGCTGGCAGCGCGATCGTTTTCGCAGCCTCGCTGTGGCTGGTGCGCAGCCAGGAGACAGTCGGGGACGTCGCCTGGATGAAAGCCATGATCCCGCATCACTCCATCGCCATCATGACCAGCCGGCGCGCCCAGATCCGCGACCCGCGTGTGCGCGAACTGGCCGACAACATCATCAAGGCGCAGGTCAAGGAGATCGGCGAGATGGAAGCGCTGATCGCAGATCTCGAGCGCAACGGCGTGGCCGCGAACGCGCCCGTTCTCGAGCCTGTCCCCGCTCAATAGCAGCGGCATCCGTTGACAGGGTCTGCTTCCGCCGCGACGGGCTCAGCCGACGGCCGCCGTGACGATGATCTCGACCTTGTACTGCGGCGTCGCGAGCTTCGCCTCGCCGGTGGCACGCGCCGGCGGGTTAGCGGAGTCCACCCAGGCGTCCCACACGGAATTCATCTCGGCGAAATTCGCCATGTCGTCGAGCCAGATGATCGCCTGCAAAATGTTGGCCTTGCTGGAACCAGCCTTGGCCAGCAATGCGTCGATGGTCGCCAGGATGTCCTTGGTCTGCGCGGTTACGCTGTCGCCCTGCCCGACCTGGCCCGACAGGTAGATAGTTCCGTTGTTGACGACAATGTCGCTCATGCGCTTGCCGATGCCGATGCGTTGGATGGTCATTGTCGCTTCCTTGCTGTTTCGTACCGGCCCTCAATAGGTTTTGCGCCACGCGGAACGCAAGTGCAGGCAGAGGGAAAACGGTGAGCCACAACGATAATCATCTGAAACGGACCACTTGCGGTGCTCAAGCCGCGTTGACATATGTAATAACATCACATACCAGATCGACCATGGCGACCAGCCGAATTTCTGCTTTCGGACGAACATGACCGATGCCTGCCTGACCTTCCAAAACCTGTCTCTCGGCTATGGCAGCCACCCCGCCGTGCATCACTTGAACGGTGTGGTGAAGAAGGGTTCCCTGACCGCCATCGTCGGAGCCAACGGCTCGGGCAAGTCGACGCTGATGAAGGGCGTCGTTGGCGTGCTGACGCCGATGTCCGGGTCCATACTCGGGGCAGCCGACTTTCGGATCGCCTATCTGCCACAGCAATCCGAACTGGACCGAACCTTTCCGGCACGTGTCGTCGACCTTGTGTCGATGGGCCTGTGGCCGAAGCGCGGGCTGCTTGGCCGGTTTACGCGCGACGATCTGGCAACGGTTTCCAAGGCGCTGACGGCGGTTGGCCTGGCGGGTTTCGAAAAGCGCGGTATCGACACGCTGTCCGGTGGCCAGCTGCAGCGTGCCCTGTTCGCCCGGGTCCTGGTCCAGGATGCCGAGGTCATCCTGCTTGACGAGCCCTTTAACGCCATTGACGCCAAGACGGTCGTCGATCTGGTCGCGTTGATCAAGCGCTGGCATGGCGAGTACCGGACGGTGATGGTGGCGGTGCACGATCTGGACCTCGTGAAGGCGCATTTCCCCGAGACGCTGCTCCTGGCGCGCCAGCCGGTGGCCTGGGGACAGACTGCGGAAACCCTGCACCCTGAAAACCTGCTCAAGGCGCACCGCTTCGAGGAAGCCTGGCGCGATGACGCCCCCTGGTGCGCGGCGGATGACCGCGACCACGGCCAACACCACGATCATTCACACGATCATACAGGGTCGCGGGCGGCCTGACGATGTACGAACATCTGATAGCTCCCTTCGTCGAGTACGGGTTCATGCAACGCGCGCTCGCAGGTTCGCTGATGCTTTCGGCCGGGGCCTGCCCGGTCGGCGTTTTCCTCATGCTGCGCCGCATGAGCCTGGCCGGCGACGCCATGGCTCACGCCATATTGCCCGGCGCCGCGACGGGCTTCCTGCTGTTCGGGCTGGAGATCGTTCCGATGACCATCGGAGGGCTAATCGCCGGGGTGATTGTCGCGCTCGGGGCCGGAGCGGTGTCGCGTTTCACCATCCAGAAGGAAGACGCCTCGATGGCTGCCTTCTACCTGATCTCGCTGGCGCTTGGCGTGCTGATCGTGTCGCTGCGCGGCTCGAGCGTCGACCTGATGCATGTGCTTTTCGGCACGGTCCTGGCGCTGAACGACGAGGCGCTGAGGCTGATCGCCGCGATCGCCGGGACGACTCTGTTGCTGCTTGCCATTTTCTGGCGCGCGCTCATCGCCGAATGCCTCGACCCGCTGTTCTTGCGCTCGGTGAGCCGGCTCGGCACGCCGGTGCATTTCATCTTTCTGGGACTTGTCGTGCTCAATCTCGTCGGCGGGTTTCAGGCTTTGGG
>JBKJRE010000297.1:0-12230 GCA_046594775.1 Rhizobiaceae bacterium
TCTCTCTCGGCTTGAGTTCGAAACCGAGATCGACGATGCGCCGTGCAGGCCGCTCGCCCGACATTGCCGTAAGCGCCATGGTCACGGCCTGCTGTCCGATGGTGTAGCGATGCGTCCTGACGCTGGTCACGGACGGGAACGCCACCTGCATCATGTCGAGATCATTGAAGCCGCTGATGCCGATCGTCTGCGGAACATTGATCGAGGCGCGATGGCATTCAAACAGCACGCCCAGCGCCAGATCGTCATTGTTGCAAAACACGCCTTCGAGCGTCGGCACCTTGGCCAGCGCATCGCGGAACAGGTCTCGCCCCAGCGATACCGAGGACGGAACCGGCGTCGTATTGACAAGGCGCGGATCGGACAGGCCGGCTTCCTCCATCGCCGCACGGTAGCCGGCAAGCCGGCGCTGCGAACGCGGGTCCATGCGTGCTCCCAGAAAACCGATGCGCCGGTATCCCCTGGCGATCATGTGGGCCGTGGCTGCGTGCCCGCCATCGAAATGCGAGAAGCCGACCATCATGTCAATCGGATCCGGCCCCGTCTCCATGATCTGCACAACGGGGCAGTCCGCCTTCTCAAGCAGTCGGCGGGCGCTTGCCGTCTGGTCGATGCCTGAAACGATGAGAGCCGCGGGTCTCTGGCTCAGAAACACCTGCAGAAGCCGTTCCTCCTCGAGGCCCGAATAATGCGTGTTGCCGAGTTGAACCCGGAACGGTCCGTCCGAGAGGCTGTCATAGATGCCGCGCACGACCTCGGCGAAGACGCTGTTGGTGAGCGATGGCACGAGCACCCCGAAAACCTCTGTCCGGGCCGAGGCGAGCGCGCGCGCATTGGCGTCGGGCACGTAGCCAAGTTCGCGGACGGCGCGCTCGATCTGCGAACGCAGGCTCTCGGAGACGCGCTCGGGCTCGCGCAGCGCCCGTGAAACGGTGATCGCCCCGACGCCGGCGAGCCGCGCCACATCCGAAATCGTCGGGCGGCCGCCGCCTCGCCGCGAGCGTGGCCTCATGGTCTGCAGGCTCCGTCCGGAGCGCGGCGATCAGACAAAGAATGCAAGCGACGCTTCCCCCCTCTGGTTGGCCGCATGGCGATCCCTATACATCATGCCGCCCCGCCGACGCCAGTACGGCAGGCATTGGCCAGGGCGCCGATCAGCTGCTATTTGTGTTCGGCGCGGTAGGACCCGTCCCAGTCGGAGGGCGGCGGGGAAATGCTGTAGGCCTCGAGCCTGAGACGGTATTCGGCATAGACCTTGTGGAGCAGGGCCGGGGCGGAATTTCTCAACTCATCGAGATCGGCGGCCGCCTCTGCAAATCGCCTCTCACGGTAGTTTTCGAGGAACCGGTCGTGCTGCTTTTTCAATGCCTGGAAATCCTCTGAATGGGCCATGTCCCGACCTCCGAGAATCGTATGAACAGGCGTCGCCTCGTCGCGCCCGACCACCGTCACCCGGTCGATTTCCAGCATCGCCAGACCTTCGACTTCCCGCGCCGTGGATTCGGCCACGAGATTGGTCAGCCCGTAGAATTTTGTCAGTCCCTCGATGCGCGAGCCGACATTGACGCTGTCGCCGATCGCCGAATAGTCAAAGCGCTGGCGCGAGCCTAGATTGCCGACGCAGCAGATGCCGGTGTTCAGCCCGATGCCGATCCTGACCGGATGTTCCAGAGCATCGTTCAGCTTTGCCAGTGCCCCTTGCATCGCAAGCACGCTCTCGCAGGCCCTCTGGCGGTGACCAGGAATATCGATCGGCGCGTTCCAGAACGCCATGATCGCGTCACCCATATATTTGTCGATCGTGGCGCCGCTCTCCATCAGCACGTCGGTCATCGGGGTCAGGAAGTTGTTGAGGAAAACGGTGAGTTCGGTCGGCTCCATCGCCTCGGAAATGCTGGTGAAGGAGCGAATGTCGCAAAACAGCAGGGTCAGTTCGCGGTTTTCGCCGCCCAGCACCAGGCTCTGCGGATTGTCGACCAGTTGCTTGACCATGGTCGGCGACAGATAGTGGCTGAAGGCGCTCCTGATATAACGGCTTTCGCTTTCGCTGAGCAGCAGGCGCACGCCCGACGCCACGCCATAGGTGAGCAGGCAGGCCAGCGCCGGCAGGATCGGCGAGACCAGCAGGCTGTGATTGGCAAAGGCGATCCAGCCAGCGGCCACGCTGAGCGACAGCACGCTTGCGACAATCATGGCGTTGGCGAGCGTGGAGAACCACGGCAGGAAGGCGAGCACGGCAATCGACAGCACGATCGCCATGACCACTTCGAGGCCATCGGCCCAGTCCGGACGCGTGATGAAGGCGCTGTTGACGATCTGGTCGATGATCTCCGCATGCACCATGACGCCGGGGAGTCCTGCCGTCAAAGGCGTCGAAACAAGATCGCGCAGACCGATCGCCGAGGTGCCTATCATCACGATGCGGCCCTCGATCTGGCTGAGCAGGGCCGCATCGGGACTGTCGCTCAGAAGCTCGTGGGCGGGCAGAACCACGGACGCCGGCTTGCGCGAGTAGTAGACCCAGATGCTGCTGTCGGGGGCGGTCGGCACCTCCAGCGCACCGACCTTCAGCGCGGTCATCCCGGGGCGGCCGGTCGCCATTTCGCCGCTGGCCCCGGTGCTCTTGAGAACATAGCTCGATGCGCCCTGCGCCACCCGCAACGCCTCCACCGACAGCGCCGGGTAGAAGTTCGCACCGTAGCGGGAAATCAGGGGAACCTGCCGCACCACGCCATCGAGCGCCGGCGGGAAGCTGAAGACGCCGATGCCGGGCGCGGCGTCATTCAGGATGGCAAGGTTCGGCACGCTGCCCTGATAAACCGGCAGATAAAGCGCCGGACTGTCGCCGGCGAAGGCGAAGCCGGCCTTTGACTGCGGCGGCGGCGTTGTCACCGACTCGGCCAGGACCAGGCCTGCCACGACCGGCGCACGGGCAAAACTCGCCGCCAGTATGCGATCGTGGTCGAGTTCTGCGCCCGACGGCGGATACGTCACCTTGAAGCCCTGGCTTTCAAGACGGGCGACCGCCAGGGCGGGGGATGTCCGGTCCGGCTCCGACAGAATGATGTCCAGCGCGATGGCGGCGGCGCCATTGTCGGTGAGGCGATCGATCATCTCAGCCAGCAGGCTTCTCGACCACGGCCACTGACCGAGCTGCCCGATGCTTGCGTCGTCGATATCCACCACCAGGACAGCGCTTTCCGCGGCTTCGCGCGGGCGCACCTGCTGATAGGCGTCGAAGACCAGGAAATTCAACCGGGTCAGCGGGCTGAATTGGCCGAGCGCGCCGGCCACCGTCAACGCCATCACCAAAAGGCCGGCGCCCCAGATCGCCAGATAGCGATGACGCCGCGCCGTATAGAAAAGGTCTGCAATAAAGTGCCGCATTCGCTGGGTCCTGACGCTTGCTGCACCCTCGCGCGGTCGACGCTTGGAGGCAAGGGGGAGCTAGGAATTGCCGGCTCGCTGCTGGCGTGGTCACGCCTGACTTGAAACAACACATGCAGCGCCCGGCATCAGCCAGAAACAGGCCCGGACCATGATCCTCGCAGATCAACGGCGGCAGGCCGACAATGGAGCGCATGATGGCCGGCCTTTTGCGGAAGACAACCATGACGAACCCGACCAGGAAGCTCGCCTCCGGCATCATGTACGCGCTGCTTTGCGTGCAGGCGCTGCTCGCCGTCACCGCGCTTGCCGCTGTCCTGTTCAAGGAGCGGCCGCAGGCTCCGCACACGACCTACCTTGCCGCGGTGACGTCTGAAGACGTCGCCTGGCGCTGACCCGGGTGTCCAGCTCAGACTTGCCGCGAGGACGGCGGATCGAACCGATAGCCGGAGCCCCGGATGGTGGTTATGCTTTCGGTATCGAGCTTGCGCCGCAGCCTGACGATCCGGGAATCGATCGAACGGTCGAAAGCCTCGGCGCTTTCGGCGGGCGCCGCGGCCATGATGTCGTCGCGCGACAGGACCTTGCGCGGATTGGCGAGGAAAAGCCGCAGCAGCGCAATCTGGCCGGGAGACAGCAGCTCGTCGCTCCCGGAGCGGTGCATGACCAGCGCCGCCTTGAGATCGACAGTGGCGTTTTCCAGCACCACCAGTTCACGCTGCCCCTTGCCGCGGCGCGCAACGATGCCGCCGATCCGGGCCGCAAGCTCGCGCCAGTCGACGGGTGTGGTGACGATATCGGCCGCACCGAGTTCAAGCGCCAGCACCCGGTCGATCAGATCAGCCCGGTTCGACAGCATGACAAAGCCCGGGCCGCCGCTGCCGGCATGCTGGCGCAACAGGTCGAGGCCCGAACTTGCCCGGAGCGCCTCCCCGATGACCATGACATCGGCGCCGGACGAGGCAAACAGCGAGGCCAGCATCCATTCCTCCGCCACGATGCGCACCTCGTAGCCGCGCCGCTCGAGATAGTCGGCGAGGTCGCGAGCATCGGCGGGCGTCAGGCAAACCAGTCCGATAACCGGTCTTGCTGCCATGGGCCGCGCTCTCCCCTATTTCAAATCAAGGCTGGACATCATGTTTACACCCAATCTACTTTCCACCGCTAGCGGAGGAGCCACCACACTGCCAAGCCGGATCGTGATCGTTGACGACGAGCCCGACCTTCGGGATGCAGTGGCCGAATATCTCGCCGCCAGCGGCTATGACGTCACCACCGCCGAAGACGCCGCCGCGATGCGGTCCCTCGTCGAGACCAAGACCTTCCATCTTGCCATTCTGGACATCGCCATGCCTGGCGAAGACGGGCTGTCGCTCGGCCGGTGGCTGCGCACGCAGATGCCGATCGGACTGATCTACGCAACGGCGGCAGGCTCGCCGATCGACCGCATTGTCGGCCTGGAACTCGGCGCCGACGACTATGTCGTGAAGCCGTATGAACTGCGCGAGCTTCTGGCGCGCGTGCGCAGCGTTCTGCGGCGCGTTCCGACACAGGCAAGCGCGCTGCCCGGCAACCCGGTCGCCAGCGCCTCCGCCGGCAAGCGACGCAGTGTCGCGTTCGGCGATTTCCAGGCGGACCTCGATGGCCGCATCGTCACCCGCCGCAACGGCGCCGTCCTTGAACTGGCCAAGAGCGAATTCGATGTGCTCGAGGTGTTTCTGACCCGCTCGAACCGGCTGCTTAGCCGCGCCGCCATCTCCGATGCGATCGGCCTTGCAGAAGATCCTGAATCCTCGCGCGCCGTCGATATCCGAATCATGCGCCTGCGCAAGAAGATCGAGGACGATCCGGCCAATCCCAAATTCCTGCGCACGGTGCGCGGCGAGGGCTACATCTTCTCGCTTCCCCTGGACGGACACTGAAGAGCGGCCGGATGCTCGACGCATGATCGACCCTCCACCAAGCAGTGATCCCAAGCCGGTCAAGCCCGGGGTTTCGGTGGCGGCGGCGCGCGTTGTTCGACAACTGCGCGACGCGTCCGACTGGCAGCGTGTGGCCGCCGAGGTGCTTGAGACCCTGGCCCGATCGCTGGACTGTCATCGCGCGATCCTGTTCAGACTGCGCGAACTGCCGGGCCAGGGGCTTGCGCAATCCATCGAGTCCTACTGGGCTGACGAGAAGACTATCGGGATGGCTGGTCCGCCGACGACCATCATCCAGTCCATCATCAATTCCGATCCGCTGCTTGAAAGGCTCGCCCAGGAGGTGCGTCAGGGAAAGATGTTCGCCGGACGGACCCGCGAGATCGAAGGTTTCCTGCGCAAGGATTTCGAGAAACAGAAGATCAAGACGTTCCTGTCGGTGACGATCTTTGCGCATGGCCATCTATGGGGAACGATCGCCATCAACGACTGTATCGTGGAGCGGGACTGGACAGCCGACGAGATCGCCGCCGTCGAAATCGTCGCCATGGCGATCGGCAATGCCGTGGAGCGGTCGCTGTCGGATGCGCATGTCAGCGAGAGCATCCGGCAGACCATGCTGCAGGCGTCGCTCGACGCGATCATGGTGATCGACGAAACAGGCAGCATCATCGAGTTCAACCCGGCGGCCGAACGCATTTTCGGCTACAAGCGCAGCGCCATCCTCGGCAGGGACCTGCTCGATACGGTGGTGCCGCATTTCTATCGTAAGGGTTATGAGACGGGCGCCGAATACATGACCGGGCGCGGCGCGGCGATGCTCGGCCAGCGCATGGAGACGATCACCCAGAATGCCGATGGCGAAATCTTCCCCATCGAACTGACCGCGACAGAGATGAAGGTTGCGGACCGCCGGCTCTTTTTCGGTGCGATCCGCGATCTGAGGGAACAGCGGCGCGCCGAGGCCGAGATCAACCGGCAGCGCGAAAAGCTGCACCAGAACGAGAAGATGGCGGCGATGGGCTCGCTTCTGGCGGGTGTGTCGCACGAACTCAACAACCCGCTGGCCGTTGTCGTGGCGCAATCGACGCTGCTGCATGAGTTCGCGCCGGACGCGCCGACCAAGCTGCGCGCCGAAAAGGTCCGCGCCGCAGCCGAGCGTTGCGGTCGCATCGTCAAGAGCTTCCTGGGAATGGTCCGCATCCATCCCACCAATCCGGACGAAACCGACCTGAACAACGCCATCCGCGCCGCGCTCGAGGTGACCGCCTATGGCACGCGCTCGACCGGCATCAGCCTCGACGCCATATTTGCCGCGGAACCGCTGCCGGTTCTGGCCGACGCCGATCACATCACCCAGGTTGCGGCGAACTTCCTGATCAACAGCCAGCACGCTCTGGCTGCAGCCAATGGAGAGCGGCGGATAATTGTGAGGACGTTCCGGCTTAGCGACGCGGTCGTCGGTTTTTCCGTCGAGGACAGCGGGCCGGGCATACCGCTGGAGATCCGCCATCGCATCTTCGAATCCTATTTCACCACCAAACCGGTCGGCGTCGGCACCGGCATAGGCCTGTCGATCTCCAAGTCGATCGTCGAACGGCACAAGGGCAGGATTCGACTAGAGGAAGTCGTGCCGCGCGGCGCACGCTTTGTCTTCGAACTGCCAGCCTTTGCAGGCTCACGCACCGCCACGTCGGCGCAGGAGGCCCGCTCCAGCGGTCTGCGAAACGCGCTGATTGTGGACGACGAGCCCGACGTCGCAGGCTCGCTTTCGGACATACTGGAACTGATGGGCGTCAAGTCGCGCGTCATGACCGCCTGGACCACTGCCGAGGACGTGCTCGCAGACTTCAATCCGGACATCGTGTTTTGCGATTTGCGCATGCCCGAGGCCAATGGCCTCAGGGTCTATCGCCAGTTCTGCGACCTGCGGCCCGACCTGGCCCGCCGTTTCGTGCTGGTTACCGGCGACATGATCGGGGCGCGCAGCGACATGGGCGCACTGCCGCCCTCCGAGCGCCCTCTGATCCTGGAAAAACCGTTCAGCACGCTCGATATCAGAAGCGTGCTTGCGGCAATCAACGATCAGGTTGCCCTAGCGAACAACGGCGTTTGAGCGGCCCCGGGCGGCAACGAAAACCTCTCGTAAAGGTCATCTCGGCCTCGCCGCCGGTGGGCGACCGCAGCACATAACGGCCTTTGGAACCGTTGTCCTCGAGCACGATCGCGGAGGCCTGGCCGTTCATGTCCCGTGCTTCTCTGGTTACAGCGCCTGCAGGAACGACCTGGCCGCGTCGATTTCGTCGGACCGCAATTCGTGGCCTCCATCATGCCAGACAAGCGTTGCCTCGGCGCCTGCTGCCTTGAGATTTTGGGCCAGCCTGAGCGTCAGGCCTGGCGGGCAGATCGGATCGTGCCGACCGGCGGTGATCAGCAGCCGCTTTCCCGCCAGATCGCCATCGATCTCGGGATCGAACGGGATCAGGGGATGCATAAGGACGCTGGCGTCAAACAGCATGGGGTTCCGGAAAACCGTCGAGGCCAGGATGTTGGCGCCGTTGGAATAGCCGAGCCCGAGCACAAGGGACGGCTTTGCCGCCGCGACATGAGCATCGACGAAACCAGCCATCCTGGCCGTGCCGCGAGCAAGGTCATCCATGTCGTAGACGCCCTCCCCGGTGCGGCGAAAGAACCGCGCGGCGCCTAACTCGGAGACATCGCCTCGCGGCGCCACGATGGTGACGCCGGGCATCAGGTCCTGGCCGAGCGCGACGAGCTGGTTTTCGTCGCCGCCGGTCCCGTGAAAGACGAAGAGCAAGGCTGTTCCCGGCGAACCGGGCAGGACCTTGTGCGTATAGGCGTCGATGGACATGCTGTCCTCCTCAGTCGTCGAGTGGCTGCAGATGCTTTTCCAGATAGTCCCGCAGATGGGCATGCTGGGTCGGCAGTTTCAGCGCCTCGCCGAGGTGCGCTGTATCCTCGTCGCGGTCGAAGCCAGGCTCATGCGTCGCAACCTCGAAAAGCACGCCGCCGGGGGTGCGAAAATAGATCGCCCAGAAATAGTCGCGATCGATCACCGGGGTAACCTGGTAGCCCGTGTCGAGCAGAGCCTTGCGCACTTCGAGCTGCCTGGCGCGATCCTCCACCGCAAAGGCGATGTGATGCACCGACCCGGCGCCAAGCTCGGCGAAGGATGCGCCGGGCACGCTTTCGATATCGATGATATCGGCGCCGTTGCCATTCCTGATCGCAAGCCGCCTCGTGGCGCCGGAGGAAGCGACATTCTCATAGCCCATGAACTTCAGCAGCTCTTCGGTGGCGCTGCCGTCCTTCAGCCTCAGCGAGGCCGAATGGAAGCCGCGGATCGCCTCGTCATTGGCCACGCCGCCTTCGGTCCAGGCGGAACGGTCATCCGATTTAGCCTCGACAAGCGCAAAATTGTCGCCATCGGGGCCATTGAACGCCAAGCGGTTTTCGCCAAAATCCGTTTCCTGCTTCAGCCCGGTCACGCCCCGCGCCGTCAGCCTTTCGGTCCAGAAAGGCAGCGAGCCCTCGGGAACCGCATAGGCGGTCGCGCCGACTTCGCCGGCCCCGTGCCGGCCCTTGCCGATATTGGGAAAGGGAAAATAGGTCATGACTGAACCGGGCGTGCCCAACCCGTCGCCATAATAGAGGTGATAAACGTCAGGAGCGTCGAAGTTCACCGTCTTCTTGATCCGGCGCAGGCCGAGCTTGTGCGTGAAGAAGTCGTTGTTCTGCCGCGCGTCCGCCGCCATGGACGTGACGTGATGCAGGCCTTTGATCTGGTTGAGCATTGTCATGCTCCTTTCGTTGCTTGCGGAGAATGATACGCCGATTTGCCTGCCGCATATGTCGGGCAAAGTCCGGCCAACGAAAGACGCCGATCTCAGCAAGGTCTGTTCATTAATATTGAACGAACGGACCCGATTGTTCAAAAGAGGATTTTCGGAGGGCTTGAAGACCCGTTCCGGGAACCTCTTGGACGCGACCGACTGTGGCCGGGTTGCTAAGTGCCGACAGAGGGGTCGCCCGGTTGTTCCGGTACGCAAAAAAGAGGCCCGCGCCTGGAAGGCGCGGGCCTCTTCGTATCAGCTTTCCGACCTTACTTGGTCATGATGACGCGCTGGTCGTCACGCTTTTCGGCGTAGGTGGCCGCATCATAGGTCTGGCTGGCTTCAAGCTGCTCCTTGGTGAAGGTCGTGTAGAGATACTTGTTGCCATCCTTGTCGGTCATGAACGCAAGATTGTCGCTGCCTACGGCAACTTCCTTCTCGCCCATACCGAGGAAACCGCCGACATCGATGATGTAGGAATCGACCTTGCCGTCGGAGGTCAGGATGACATCGCCGATCTCGCCGACGTTCTCGTCCTTGGCGCCGTAGACCGTGGTGCCGATCATTTCCTCGGCGCGAATGTCGCCGCTCGGAATTTCGGTCAGCGTCGAGCGATCGATGGCCGCGGTCTTGCCCGCGTCAGCCGCCGTGGCGTCTGTTGCAGGATCGGCCGGAGCGGCAGCCATGGTATCGGTTGTCGCCGGAACAGTTGCATCAGGGGCGGGGTCGGCTGGAGCGGCAGCCATGGTGTCGGTTGTCGCCGGAGCGGTCGCATCAGGCGCCGGAGCAACCGTCGTATCCTGCGCGGCAGTCGTGGTATCGACAGCCGGTGCCGCGGGATCGGTGACAGCGACCTTTGCCGGAGCCGGCGCATAGACGCTCGTATCGAAAGCGGTCTGCTCGCTCAACTGGTCCTTCGTCATGGGCGCGACAAGCCAGCGGTCGCCATCCCGCTCAACCCAGTCGAGCTTCGAGTATTCGACGGCGACATTCTTTTCGCCCAGGCCGAGGAACCCGCCGACGCCGATAATCACGGCCTCGATCTTGCCATCGGCGCTGATGACGATGTCGTTCACGTCGCCGATATTCTCGGCGTTGTCACCGGTGCCGTTATAAACGGTCTCCCCGATAATGTTGCTTGCCAGATGTCCGTCGGCCTGCGCCATCGGCGCAGCTGCCTGGTTTGCGTCCTGCGCAACGGGCTCGGCCGCCGGCTGGGTCGCCTCCTGGGTGACTGGCGCCGCTTCCGGCGCGGTTTTCGTTGTGTCTTCGGCATAGGCGCCCGTCGCGACGAGCGTTGCAATGGCGGTAGTAGCCAAAAGATTGCGGATCATGGTATAATTCTCCTGTGCATGGTTTCAAATATTCTGTTGCACAGTCGCGCTGGACCTGACTGTTAGCGTGGAAAGGTCTGGCGCGACATCACCCCCCCACAACGTGGCGTCGGCGATCTTGTTCCGAAATTCTCGCATATCAATCGCAGCCGGAATTGCCCCTCAACCTTGGACAATCCGAATCTGAAAATAGCTCGCCTCGCGATGGAACAGTTTGCCACGCCAGCCGTTCTGCATGGTTGACGCTCGCCGTTTCGCCGGATTTCTTGCTCTTTGGGGACTTTCTCTATGCATTTTGTGGCGGTGCTGAACCGGGACGGCGGCACGTTGCGCACAACCGATCTCGACGCTTTTTCTGAGCGCATGCGCACGACCCTGGAGGCCGCCGGGCATACGATAGACATCAACATAGTATCGGGAAAGGGTCTGGTCGCCGCGCTTAAGGCGGCCGAGAAGACCGATGCGGATGTGGTTCTGGCAGGCGGTGGCGACGGCACAATTTCGGCCGCCGCGGCAACGTTGATGGACAGCAAAAAGGCGCTGGCCGTGTTGCCGGCCGGTACGATGAACCTGTTCGCCCGCAGCCTCGGAATTTCGCTGTCGCTCGACGAGGCCGTCGGCGAACTGGCGTCCGGACTGGTGAAACGGGTCGACATTGCCAGCGCCAATGGCCGTCCCTTCATCCACCAGTTTTCAGTCGGCATGCACGCCAAGCTCGTGCAGCTGCGCTCCAAGATGAAGTTCGCGTCGCGGCTGGGCAAAATCCGCGCATCGACGCAGGCTGCATGGGATACGATCCGCAATCCGCCTTCGATCAATGCCGATCTGGACCTCGGCGACACACAGGTTTCGGCCCACGCCACGGCCATCGGCATAACCAACAATCTTTTCGGCGAGGGCCACCTGCCCTATGCCGAGAAACCGGATGGCGGCGTACTTGGCGTCTATGTCACGGTCGCGCGCCAGCGCTGTGAAATTTTCAGCTTCCTCCTCAATCTGGCGCGCGGCAAATGGCGTGACAACCAGCAGGTCGAGATTCACCGGGCCGAGAAGGTCGTCGTGACTATCCGATCCCGCAGCAAGAGGCTAAAATCGGTCATTGACGGAGAACTTTGTGACCTCAGCAGCCAGACGCGCATCAAGATCCACCCCGGCGCCCTGCGTGTGCTGACACCCCAGGCTTCATCGGTGGCGAAGGCGGCATGACGGGGTGCCGGAAAGTCGCGACGCGCGGGCAGATGCTACTGCGCGGCAGCCGGCGCCGATTGTTCAACGCTTTGCGGGTCGATCGACTCGCCCCAGAATTCGAGCCCAACCCAGGCAATTGCGGCAAGGGCCAAGGCGATGGCGAGGACGGCGACCACGCGCTTGCCATCTCGCCCCTGCCGCGCCTTTTCGGCCGGAACAGTCTTGTCGTTCATTCGCATTCTCCGTGTGATTGCCGGCCAAGGTCCGGCGTAATCATCCCTCAGGGACACCTGAATGTAAAACCGCATCCGCGACAGTCGAGTCCTACGTCAAAAAAAAGGAACTGAACCCGGTGGGACATGAAAAAGGCCAGGAGCCTTCATGGCCGGCGAAAGTCCGGCATATGGTGAATGACAAGCACCGCCTGGCAAAATTGCATTCGTTGGCGGTTCTCGATACGGAATCCGATCCGGATTTCGAGCGGATCACCAAGCTTGCCGGCGCCATGATGCGGGCGCCGGTTGCGCTGGTCACGCTGCTCGACG
>JBKJRE010000442.1:0-3160 GCA_046594775.1 Rhizobiaceae bacterium
GGCGGAACTCGGCGACCCCGTTGAGCGTGCGCGGCAGTGTCCACTGGTCGGTGGGATGATTGGGGACCATCTTGCACAGCCGGTCGACCTGGCCGTAGCTCATCTGGAGGATCCGCCCGGTATCGCGCAGCACCGCGCGCGCCTTCAATTTGCCGAAGGTGATGATCTGGGCGACATGATCGTGGCCGTACTTGGCCTGGACATAGCGGATCACTTCGCCGCGGCGGGTTTCGCAAAAGTCGATGTCGAAATCGGGCATCGACACACGGTCGGGATTGAGGAAGCGCTCGAACAGCAAGGAGAAGCGCAGCGGATCGATGTCGGTGATCGTCGTCGCGTAGGCGACCAGCGAGCCGGCGCCCGAGCCACGTCCCGGTCCGACCGGAATGCCGTTGGATTTCGCCCACTGGATGAAGTCGGCGACGATCAGGAAGTAGCCCGGATATTTCATCCTTTCGATGATGCCGAGCTCGAAATCGAGCCGTTCGCGATATTTTTCAGGCGTGAACCCGGCGGTCGGCCCAAAAGTCGCGAGACGCTTTTCGAGACCGTCATGGGCCTGTCGCGCAAGTTCCATCGCCTCGGCGCGGACCGCGTCGTCCTCGTTCTCCACGTCGCCGCCGGCAAAACGCGGCAGGATCGGACTGCGCGTTTTGGGAAAATAGCTGCAGCGCCGGGCGATCTCGACGGTGTTGTCGATGGCCTCCGGCAAATCGGCAAAAAGCGCGGCCATCTCCGCCTGGCTCTTGAGATGATTGTCGGGCGACAATCGCCTGCGGTCGTCGGCGGCCACAACCGAACTTTCGGCGATGGCGATCAGGGCGTCATGCGCCTCGTAGTCCTCGCGCGCCGGGAAAAAGGCCTCGTTGGTGGCGACCAGCGGCAGTTCATGCAGATAGGCAAGGTCTATCGTCTTGGCCTCGACCTCCCGGTCGTAGCCAGCGACGCGCGCGATCTCGACATAGAGCCGGTCGCCGAAGATCAGCTTTAGCGCAGTCAACCGGGACCCGGCGAGTTCCTGATGGCCAGCCTTGATTGCCGCGCCCACAGGCCCGCGCGCGCCTCCACTCAGGCAAATCAACCCTTCCTGCTGCTCCGCCAGCCACGCCAACGTGACGTGCACGGCCTCCCCCGGCGTATTTTCGAGATATGCGCGGCTGACCAGCCTGACGAGATTGCCATATCCCTGTTCGTTGGCCGCGATCACCACCAGAGGATATCGGTCGCGCCCGGAACGCTTTTGGTAGCCCCGATTCGCGTCATGATTCTCGTCACCGAAGGTGACGTCCAGCTGGCAGCCGATGATCGGCTGAACGCCGTCCTTGACTGCCTTTTGCGCAAATTCCAGTGCGCCGAAGAGATTGTTGGTGTCGGTCACCGCAATCGCCGGCGCGCCGTCCTTGACCGCATGCGCGACGATCTTTGGCAGAGGCAACGCGCCTTCGAGCAGCGAATAGGCCGAATGGACGCGCAAATGAATGAAGGGGCGTGCGGGAACAGGGGGAATAGCGGCCTTGATCATCGCTTCGCGAAGGAGCGGATCGCGCGAGGGCCTGTCGCTTGCCATTCTTCAGTCGATCCTTTCGAGCGGGGTTGCCGGAATGACCAAACTAGCCGATTCCGGTGCAAGGCCGAAGGTCGAATATCCCCGTTCCTCAGAAAACTGGCCATTGACCGTCTCAGGTCGATGGCGCCGAACCCCGCGCTTCGCGGATCAGTTGCTACAGACGGCCGGGCCCGAAGCAATCCGGGTTGCGCCCGCAACCTCCATCTGGCGGCGGTCGCCGTAGCCCCAGAGCACACCGACCGATGGTTTCGTTGGCCAGGGCGCCGACCAGATCATGCGGCCGGTCTCCGACATCACCGCCTGGTCGGCGTCGAGTTTCTCGGTCGATTGTATGTGAGCGATGAGATCGGCCTTGACCGAGTTGGTTCAGTCAAGCTCCGAGCCGTGCACCACGTCGAAAGAGCGCCGGAGATCGAAATGATCGATAATCTCGCTAGATAAGCTCGATTGCCTTCGGCACCGCACGGCCAAGCTTTTCAGGCACATATTGAAGCGAACGTGATCACCACGAACGGATGGTCAGGGCTCTGTCCAGGTCGAACAGAACCGCCGGGCGCAGCATCTGTTGCGAGGTCATGCAAACTCCATGATCACCGCGTCGACGGCGAGGCTGTCGCCGGCTTTCGCGTTGATGGCAGTAACCGTCAGGTCGCGGTCGGCGCGCAGGACGTTTTCCATCTTCATCGCTTCAACGACCGCCAGAGTCTCTCCGGCCTTGATTTCCTGTCCCTCGACGACGGCGATCGAAACGACCAGTCCCGGCATTGGACAGAGCAACATATTCGACGTATCAGGCGGCATCTTCCTGGGCATCAGACGCTCCAGTTCGGCGATGCGCGGCAGCATCACCCTGACATCGACCGACATGCCCTGCCAGGCGATATTCACGCCGTTCAGCATGGGGCGGATTTGCGCCGAGATCTTTCGTCCATCGACCGTCCCGTGCCAGACCGCATCTCCAGAGCGCCATTCGGACGCGATGCAAACAGGCTTGTTGCCAGCGACCGAAAGATTGGCGGAAAACGGTGTCAGGGAGATGCCGGCTGCGACGGAAACCGGGACATAATCGTCTCCCATACGCGCCACCCAGAAAAGCTTGGTCTTTCCGGAATGCGGCGCCAAACGGCCTGAAAGGCTGTCGAGCCGGTCACGCCTGACAAGTTCGACCGCAGTCGCGACAGCCGCGAAGATCGAACTGTCGGCTCCGTCGGGTACCGGCGGAGAAAAGCCGTCCGGATATTCGTCGGCGATGAAACTCGTTGAAATATTGCCCGAACGCCAGCGAGGATGGCGCATCAGGGCGGCCAGAAACGGCATGTTGTGCTGGATGCCGTCAACGACGAACGTATCCAGCGCTTCCGACATGGCTTCGATGGCGGCAGATCGGTTCGGAGCCCATGTGCAGAGTTTCGCGATCATCGGATCGTAAAATATGGAAATCTCGGATCCCTCGGTGACGCCTGTGTCGTTGCGGATGACGACGTCGCCGACCCTGCCTTCCCGCGGCGGGCGATAGCGCGTCAGCCGTCCGATTGAAGGCAGGAAGTTGCGATACGGGTCTTCGGCGTAAAGCCGGCTTTCCATGGCCCAGCC
>JBKJRE010000461.1:0-4580 GCA_046594775.1 Rhizobiaceae bacterium
ACCGGCTACGCCGCGCTTCACCGCTGGTCGATCGACGATCGCGAGGGCTTCTGGGACCTCCTTTGGGATTTCTGCGGCGTCATCGGCCACAAGGGCGAGCGCATCCTGGAGAACGGCGACCGCATGCCCGGCGCCTCCTTCTTTCCCGACGCGAGTCTGAACTTCGCCGAGAACCTGCTTGCCCGCCAGGGTCCGCTCGACGCCATTGTCTTCAAGGGCGAGGACAAGGTCGACCGACGCCTGTCATGGGACGAGCTTCGCGCTCTGGTCTCGCGGCTGCAGCAGCTCTTCGTGTCGCTTGGCGTCAAGCAGGGCGACCGCGTCGCGGCGATGATGCCGAACATGCCCGAAACCGTCGCCGCCATGCTCGCCGCCGCATCGCTCGGCGCTGTCTGGTCATCCTGTTCGCCCGATTTCGGCGAGCAGGGCGTACTGGACCGCTTCGGCCAGATCGAGCCGGTGGTCTTCATCGCGCCGGACGGTTACTGGTACAATGGCAAGCAGAACGACGTCTCGGCCAAGGTCCAGGCCGTGACCGCCAGACTGCCGACCCTGCGCGCAACGATCATCGTCGATTATCTCGGAACCGCCGGCCAGGCCGTCACCGCCATGAACCGAGCCCGGACGCTCGAGCAGGCGCTGGCGCCCTTCGAGGCCAGGCCGGTAACCTTCGAGCGGCTGCCCTTCGCGCATCCGCTTTACATCCTGTTTTCGTCCGGCACGACAGGCGTTCCCAAATGCATCGTCCACTCGGCCGGCGGCACGCTGATGCAGCATGTCAAGGAACAGCGGCTGCATGGCGGCATTGTCGAGGGCGACCGGCTGTTCTATTTCACCACCTGCGGCTGGATGATGTGGAACTGGCTGGTTTCGGGTCTGGCCTCGGGCGCCACGCTCCTGCTGTATGACGGTTCGCCGTTCCACCCAAGCGGCAACATCCTTTTCGATTTCGCCGACGCCGAGCGCATGACCTATTTCGGCACCTCGGCAAAGTTCATCGACTCGGTGCGCAAGGCCGGCCTGCGCCCCGTCGACACGCACGACCTGTCCTCTGTCCGCACTCTGTCCTCCACCGGCTCGCCGCTGTCTCCCGAAAGTTTCGCCTTCGTCTATGACGGCATCAAGCACGACGTGCATCTCGCCTCGATTTCGGGCGGCACCGACATCGTCTCCTGCTTTGTCCTCGGCGTCCCGACCGAACCTGTCTGGTCCGGCGAAATCCAGGGCGCCGGCCTCGGCATGGCGGTCGATGTGTGGGACGATGAGGGGGGCCATCTGTCCGCCGGCAAGGGGGAACTGGTCTGCACCAGGGCCTTTCCGGCCATGCCGGTCGGGTTCTGGAACGACCCGCAGGGGGAAAAATACCACGCCGCGTATTTCGAGCGCTTCGACAACATCTGGTGCCATGGCGATTTCGCCGAATGGACGCAGCATGGCGGCCTGATCATCCATGGCCGCTCCGACGCGACGCTCAATCCGGGAGGTGTGCGGATCGGCACCGCCGAGATCTACAACCAGATCGAGCAGATGCCGGAGGTCGCCGAGGCGCTGTGCATCGGCCAGGACATCGACGACGATGTCCGCGTCGTGCTGTTCGTGCGGCTCGCCGAAGGCGTTAATCTCGATGCCGATCTTGAGTCCCGCATCAAGGCCAGGATACGCACCGGCGCCAGCCCGAGGCACGTTCCGGCGCGGATCGTCGCCGTCGCCGACATTCCGCGCACCAAGTCCGGCAAGATCACCGAGCTAGCGGTGCGCGACATTGTCCACGGCCGCGAGGTCAGGAACCGCGAAGCGCTCGCCAACCCGCAGGCGCTGGAACTCTTCCGCGATCTTGAGAAGCTCAGGACATAGCTGCTTCACGCTCCGTTGGTTAACAAGAGATGATAGCGAAATTTACCTAGATTTCACGAGTGGTACACAAAGGTAAAAATTCCAGCGCCCCGGTAAGGACTTGTTAAGGTCCGGGACGCGATAGTCCAATTCAACTTGAGGGAGCAATCCCGTTCCTGCAGCCCCCGCAGGAGAAGAATTCGCTCAAGCCCGTTTGTCACAGCAATCTGACCCTCAAGGCGTCCCTTCTTGGACGCCTTTTTTCTTTTTGCGCGCGATGCGTGTGCTTCTGGCGACGTGCTTCAGAGGCTTGCCTCGCGGTCTCGCGCCAGCGCGCCGGACAAAAGCAGCACCGGCGCCAGCGCTGTCAGGATGATGACGATGGCCGCCGCCGCCCCTTCCTGCGGCACGCCGCGCGAGGCGTTCTCATAGACATAGGTGGCCAGCGTCGAGAAGCCGAAAGGGCGCAGCAGGATCGTCGCCGACAGTTCCTTGATCGTGTCGACGAAAACCAGCACCGAGGCGGTGAAGATGGCCGGCGACAGCAGCGGCAAGAGCACGATCCTGCCGCTCTCGGCCGGCGTCCTGCCAAGGCTGCGCGCCGCCTCGTCGAGATTGCCCGGCAGTTTCTCGAGGCCGGAGCGGATCGCCCCTTCCGCCAGCGCCAGGAAGCGGATGCTGCAGCCAAGGATCACCGCCGCCGCCGTCCCGGTCAGCAGCAGCCCCGTCGAGACGTCGAAATGGCTGCGCGCGAAGGCGTCGAGCGTGTTGTCGAATCGCGCCAGCGCAAACAGCAGCCCGAGCCCCAGAATGCCGCCGGGCAGGGCGTAGCCGACGGAGGCCAGGCGCACCGTTGCGGTGACGCTCCGGGAGCGCGTCAGCCGCACCGCATTGAGCAGGAATAGCGCCAGCACCACGGTCAGCAACGCCGTGAAGCCGGCCGTCATCAGGCTGTTCAGGAACGCCTCGACCAGCCTTGGCGAGGAAAACTGGTCCAGCCGGCGCGAGGCGTAGAGGCCGAACACATAGATCGGTATGCCGAAGCCGCAGAGCGCCGGCAGCGCCACGCCGGCGGTCGCCAATGCCCCGGCGACGGCGCCAAGCCGCACCCTTGGCGGATGCACCTTCATGTGGGTGGCGCGCCCGGTATGGAAGCGTTGCCTGCGGCGCGCCCATTGTTCGGCGACAAGGATCAGGAACACC
The DNA here is from genome assembly GCA_046594775.1 of Rhizobiaceae bacterium. GTDB lineage: Bacteria > Pseudomonadota > Alphaproteobacteria > Rhizobiales > Rhizobiaceae > CAMYMG01. Next base: position 3,037 of record JBKJRE010000461.1, read on the forward strand.
AGCACCAGCATCAGCAGCGCGATCTGCGCGCCGCCTTCGAGGCTGCCGCGGTTGAGCCATGTCGTGTAGACGGCGAAGGTCAGCGTATGGACGCCGAGATATTCGGCCGCGCCGATGTCGTTGATCGCCTCCATCATCACCAGCGCAACGCCGGCGATGATGGCCGGCCGCGCCACCGGCAGCAAGACGCGCCAGAACACCTTCGCCGGGCGAGCGCCCAGCGTTCGCGCCACGTCTGCAATGTTGCGCCCCTGCATCAGGAACACGATGCGCGTCGTCAGATAGACATAGGGATAAAGCACCGACGACAGCACGAAGGCGCAGCCCGGCGTCGTGCGGATGTCGGGAAACCAGTAGTCGCGCACCGTCTCGAAGCCGAAAATGGCGCGCACCGCGCTCTGCACCGGGCCGGAGAAATGGAAGAACTCGCCGAAGGCGTAGGCTGCCAGGTAGGAAGGCACCGCCAGCGGCAGCACCAGCGCCCAGGAAAGGGTGCGGCGCATAGGAAACTCGTAGGCGCCGATCATCCAGGCGGTCGAAACGCCGGCGAGCGAGGTCAGCGCCGCCACCATGGCCAGCAGCCAGAGCGTCGTCACGCTGGCGCCCGGCAGCACGTTGCGCAGCAGATGCTGCCAGTCCTCGCCATTGCCCGACAGCGCCACATAGGCCAGCGAAACGATCGGCAGCAGCACCACGGCGCAGGCGCCAAGCGCGATGCCGCGCAGCCATGGATGGCTTGGCCGCTTTACCGCGCCGGCAACCGCAACCGGCGCCGGTTGCTGCGGCAAGATATCGCCTGTGCCCAGTAATCCGGCCAATGTTTCGCGTCGCCCCGATATGCGAAGGCCGGGCCCTATCGGCCCGGCGCTTGTTGCGTTCTATGCCTTGATGCATCTCGCCCGAGAGCGGCCCCGGTTGTGGGACAACGACATTCATCAAAACAAGCAGTAAAAGCGCGTCGCATATATCCGTTCGAACGCGACGCGCTTTGAGGATGCCTGGCCCTAGCTGCTCGGTCCGTCGTCCAGTCCCACCCGGTCGACCATTTCGGAGGCCGCCTTGCGGTTGCGCGCTATGTCGGCCAGCGGCAATGTGTCGGCGTTGAGCGTGCCGAAGGATTTCACCATCTCTGACGGCTCCAGCCCCGGTTCGACCGGATACTCGAAATTCTTCTCGGCGTAGATCTGCTGCGCTTCATGGCTCGACAGGAATTCGATCAGCTTCACCGCATTGTCGCGGTTGGGCGCATATCTGGCCAGCGCCGCGCCGGAAATGTTGACGTGTGTCAGGCCGTTCTCGAAGGTCGGGAAGATCACGTTGATCGAATTGCCCCAGTCCTTCTCCATCGGATCCTTGTCGTTTGTGCGCATCAGCCCGACATAATAGGTGTTGCCGAGCGCGATGTCGCATTCGCCGGCAAGGATCGCCTTGGCCTGCGGCCGGTCGCCGCCGTCCGGCTTGTGCGCCAGATTGGCCTTCAGGCCACGCATCCACTCCTCGGTCTTTGCCGACCCCCAATGCGCGATGGCCGCCGAAAACAGCGC
>JBKJRE010000540.1:0-6469 GCA_046594775.1 Rhizobiaceae bacterium
CTGGAAAAGCCGTATTATCTGGTCCCTGCCGACAAAGCTTCTTCGGAGGCGTTTGTCGTCCTACGGGATGCAATGGCCAACAAGAAGATGGCCGCGCGGTCTTGCGTTGTCATGTACCAGCACGGTCACGAAGTGGTCATTCAGCCCTATGGAGAAGGAATGCTGCTAACGTGGTTGCGACCTCACTCCGAGATTATTTCGGAAAAGTCACTCTTTGATGATCTGCCAGCCGGCAAGCAGGACAAGGAACTACTGGAGATCGCGGGGATGCTCATCGACAAGAAGCTGACGGAGTTTGATGCCCAGCATTTCGAGGACCGCTATGAGGAAGCTTTGATTGAGCTGATTGACGCGAAGCGCAAAGGCAAGAAGCTAACCGGCAAGGCGCCCTTTCTACCGAAAGAAAATGTCGTCGATCTCGCTGAAGTCCTGCGCAAAAGCCTGGAAAGCGAAGGTATCAAACCGAACAGTTCCAGGAAGAAAGGCAAGGCCGCTTAGCTGAGGGCCCGTCACTAGATAGCCACCCTCTTTTTCGGTGTCTGGGAGAGCGGTACGCCAGAGGTCTTGATGCCAGCTGCTTCGAAACCATATTCGAGGGTACCGTGGTGCCCACGGAATAGGACACTTTTGTGATAGAACCCGGGGATGGTGTCTCGAAAAGCAGGGGCTGCAACGTCATGACCAATCCCCGTACAGGTGCGCGCGATGTGATCTTCCCTCCAGTGTCGGTTGTCATGGGCCGCACTCGAGAGAGCGCTGTGACGGCAACCGAGCCCAATATTGTGCACCAAAAACGGTACCAATGCTCGTTGTCAGCGTCCACCGAAGGTTAATTGGCGGCGAGACTATCAGTCCCACCGCCATGGCAATCGGGTAAAGATCTATTCCGGTGGAATGCAGCGTCCCTGTTTTAGCAGTCCTGGCGGGCAAGCTTTATCGCCCCTTTTCTGAATTCCTGGCGGAACTTCTTCACTCACACCTTGTTCCGTTTCCTGCTCCAGATTGGGTTGGCGCTTGCGTCGGAGTTCCGTCCGGATAGGCTCGTCTTGGTTCTGGGTATTGGACGTCTGTGTCCGACCAGGCTGCTGGCCCTGGTCGTTCCCTTGGTCGACTTCCTGCTGGCGACGATGGCTTCGGGCCGCACCTTCTTCATATTGATAATTCCAGTCTCCGCTGCTCCAGCGATGTCGCCAGCGCGGCCGATCGCGATACCATGCACGATCCGAGTAATAATTGTCCCAGTAGTTGCCAAACTGGAACGTTATGATGGGCAGACCGATTCTCGCCGCATATGTTGGAACGAGAACGCGTCGACCACGGTACAGAGATTCCAGATACCTCCCGCTGACCCAGCCACGGCTGCCCCTCCAACTTGTGTCGCACCATGACCACCCTCGGAGACAACCATGTATGGTCACCGTGACTCCAACCGGCAACGTCGTGACACGCGGAAAATTTGTGCTTGGGCCGGCACGTAGATTCACATTTCCGGTTGTGTATGCATTTGCTGCGGCAGCGGCGATTCCAGGAACCGCGAGGGCTCCGAGAAATGCAGCGCCCGCGATGAGTTGGCGAGTTTGCATTGATTTAACTCCCTAAGGTCCCTACCGCGCAGAAACACTGATCAAGCCATTTGGTTCCGGGCCCAGCCTGCCGGCGCGTGCGCGTTTCTCGAGCCTTGCCTGGCTATCAAAACAGCATAACGCCCTGCGCATCGGCCACCATGTACGCATGGTCGATATGTCAAATTCGATATCGCCGATTTGAGATTGATTTTGCCTGCCGAGGTCGCCCGGTCGTTCTAGGCACATGGGCGGTACAGTCGCACCTTCAACTCCGCCCCACGATCCTGCTGGTTGCTTACGGTGCAAGCGATTTCGGAATTCTGCGCACTGACCGCTAGGATGCGAAACCGAGCTCCGCGCGGGGGGGGGCTTTGCCCATGTGCCACTAAACATCCGTGTCCGGTGGATGGACTTGCAATTGTTCGGCTGGGAATCTGGATTCATGACCAGCGGAGTCAGGTCCCAGTGGCCGGCAAATGCGAATGTGCTCTGCTCGTCCTATTTCGCGCAGCACGGCAGTCAATCGCTATTCGTATGTGGCGAGCAATTGTGTTGCACGTCCCGAGTTTCAGGTAGGGTTTCAGGTAGGAAGCTATTTTCGCGAAAAGCTAAGTCTTTGATCTTTCTGGTCGGAGTGGCAGGATTTGAACCTGCGACCCCGTCGTCCCGAACGACGTGCGCTACCAGGCTGCGCTACACTCCGTGACCAGACGCGGGCTTATAGCCGCCGCCTCCGGTTCCTGCAAGCGTCAATGGCGCTGCCGCGGGCGAAACACGGGCTGTTGCGCCTGCCGCCCGCTTTTGGGTTTCAAGCTGGGCGGATGCTGCCTATACAGTGTCGGTTCATTGGTTGCTCCATGACATTGCAGCCTCGGAAAGACCAAAAACGGAGACCGACAGACTTTGCCCTTCGAGATCGTCGACGACGCCCGCCCCAACAGCTTCGCCTTTGAAAACAGCGCGCTGATCAAGCCTTCGGGCTTCCGCGAATACGATGCGCGCTGGTGGTTCGGCCATCCCGGGTCGGATCGAGAGCCTGATCTGAACCTGATCGGGGTGCAGGCATTGGGGATGGGCCTGGGAACGCTCATCCGGCGTCTTGGCGCTGGACCTGACATCGTCACCGGCCACGATTTCCGCAGCTATTCGATGGCGATCAAGCTGGCGCTGGTCTCGGGCCTGCTGGCGGCCGGCGCCCGTGTCAGGGATGTCGGGCTGGCGTTGTCGCCAATGGCCTATTTCGCGCAGTTCGCGCTTGGCACGCAGTCGGTGGCCATGGTGACAGCCTCGCACAACGAGAATGGCTGGACGGGCGTAAAAATGGGTGCGGCGCGCCCGCTGACCTTCGGCCCGGACGAGATGTCGGCGCTGCGCGACATCGTGCTGGCAGGCGACTTCGACCTGACCGGCGGCGGCAGCTACGAATTCGTCGCGGATTTCAGAAAAACCTATCTCGACGATCTGGCCGAGGGCAAGAAGATCAGGCGCAGGCTGAAGGTGGTGGCCGCGTGTGGCAACGGCACGGCCGGCGCCTTCGCACCGCAGCTGCTGGAGCGCGTCGGCTGCGAGGTCATTCCACTCGACTGCGGACTCGATCACAGCTTTCCGCGCTACAATCCCAATCCCGAAGACATGGAGATGCTGCACGCCATCCGCGACAAGGTGCTGGAGACCGGCGCAGATGTCGGGCTGGGCTTCGATGGCGACGGCGACCGTTGCGGCGTCGTCGACAATCTCGGCAACGAGATTTTTGCCGACAAGGTGGGCGTGATGCTGGCGCGCGACATTTCGGCGCTCCATCCCGGCAGCCAGTTCGTCGTCGATGTCAAGTCGACTGGCCTGTTCAACACCGATCCGGTGCTGCAGGAAAACGGCGCCAAGACCGACTACTGGAAGACCGGCCACTCGTATATCAAGCGGCGCGTGGCCGAGCTCGGCGCGATTGCCGGCTTCGAGAAGTCCGGCCATTTCTTCTTCAATCCGCCGATCGGGCGCGGCTATGATGACGGGCTGGTGACGGCAATCGCGGTCTGCGAGATGCTCGACCGCAACCCGCAGAAGTCGATGGCCGCGCTCTACGCCGCAGTGCCCGAAACTTTCGGCACGCCCACCATGTCGCCGCATTGCGATGACGACAAGAAATACAAGGTGGTCGAGCGGGTGCTGGTCGATTTCGAGGCGATGCACAAGAGCGGCGAAAGCTTCGCCGGTCAGAAGATCGCTGAGCTGATCACGGTGAACGGCGTGCGCGTCGTCGCCGAGGACGGCACCTGGGGCCTGATCCGCGCCTCGTCGAACAAGCCCGAAATGGTGGTGGTGGTGGAAAGCCCGGTGTCGTCGGAGCGTCGGCGCGAGATGTTCGAGCAGATCGATGCGGTGTTGCGGCGCAGCCCGGATGTCGGCAAATACAACCAGACATTCTGATGACGCCGGATCGGACGGACATTTCATGAAAGAACGAATCGTCAGCTTCGTCATGAGCGGGGGCGTCGGCTCGCGTCTGTGGCCGCTGTCGCGCGAGGACAATCCCAAGCAGTTCCATGATTTTGTCGGTGACGGCTCGATGCTGGCCAAGACGATCCGCCGGCTGCAGGCGCGCGACTGGGCGCCGACCCCGGTCCACCTGATAGCTTCGGAGCGTCATGCAGAACGCCTGCATGACGATCTCGCCGGATTTGGCATGTCGGGGAGCGCGGCCATCTTCGAGCCGGTCGGCCGCAACACCGCGGCGGCTGTCGCGATCGCGGCGCTGCAGACGCTCGCCGAGCACGGTGACGGGCTGGTGCTGGTGGTGCCATCGGACCACGAGATTTCCACCGAGAAGCAGTTCTGGCAAACCGTCGAGAAGGGCATTCCGGCGGCCCGGCAGGGACGGGTCGTGGTTTTCGGCATCAAGCCTGCGCATCCGGAGACCGGCTACGGCTATATCGAGGCCAGGGGCGATGGCGACGTGCTCGACGTGTCGCGGTTCGTCGAAAAGCCCGATCTCGAAACCGCCGAAGCCTATGTCGCGGACGGCTCCTACTACTGGAACGCCGGCATCTTCCTGTTCAAGGCGTCGGCCATGCGCGATGCCATCAAGGCGCTGGAGCCGGAAATCTGGGAAACCGCCGAAGCCGCCTATGCGGCGGCGAACACCGATGCCACCGGCCTCTACATGCCGCTCGACCTCTATACCGCCATACCGTCCAATTCGATCGACTACGCCGTCATCGAGAAGCTCAAGGGCATCGCCATGGTGCCGGCAGGTTTCGAATGGAACGACCTCGGCTCGTGGCAGTCGCTTCTGGATGTCAGCCCGGCGGACGAAAACGGCAACGTCATCATTGGCGACGTGGTCGCGATCGACTGCGAGAATTCCTATTTCCGCAGCGACGGGGGCCTGCTGTCTGCGATAGGGATGAAAGGCGTGGCGGTCGTTGCAACGCCCGACGCGACGTTTGTTGCGCCGGTAGACCGCAGCCAGCATGTGAAGCAGATCGTCCAGCACCTCGAAAAAAGCGGTCGTCTGGAGACCAGGGTCACCCCGTCTCCCGACCCCATCCTGGTGCCCGGCGCGTGGCGCCGGCGTGTGCGGCACTGGTTGTTCAGGGAGACGTTGCCGCTCTGGTCTACGGCAGGCGTCGACGAGGTGCATGGCGGCTTCCATGAGGCGCTGGCGATGGATCGCTCGCCGGTCAACAAGCCCAAGCGCATGCGTACCATGGCGCGACAGGTCTACGCCTTCTCGGTTGCCAAGGAGCGTGGCTGGGACGGTCCAGCCGACCGGCTCGTCGCGCACGGCCTCGACTTCATGGCGAGCCATGGCCGTACCGAAAATGGCGGCTGGGCGCGCACGCTCAACGTCGACGGCACGATCCTTGACGCGACCGAGGACGCCTACGACCTTTCCTGCGTCCTTCTGGCGCTGGCGCATGCGCATATCTGCGGCAATTCGGACGCCATGCGGCTTGGCCAGGAAACGCTGTCCTACCTCGACGCCCACCTGAAGGATGAAAGGGCGGGCGGGTTCTTCGAAACGCCGGCAAGGAAGGGCCCGCGCCGGTCCAATCCGCATATGCACATGCTCGAGGCGTTTCTGGCGTGGCATACGGCGACCGGGGACGCCACCTATCTGCAGCGTGCCGAAGAGATCGTGGCCCTGTTCAGGAATCATTTCTTCGATCCGGACAGTTGGACGCTAGGCGAATTCTTCACCGATGCCTGGCAGCCAATGCCTGCCGAGCAAGGCGAATGGACCGAGCCCGGCCACCATTTCGAGTGGGCGTCGCTGCTGGTCGAGTACATCCGGAAGAGCCGCCAGCCGGAGATGCTGCCCTACGCGCGCAAGCTCTATGCCTCGGCCATCGCCAACGGCCTGAACCGGGCCACCGGCCTTGCCTACGGCGCGGTGTCGCGACAAGGGCTGCCGCTCGACCGGGTGTCGCGCAGCTGGCCGCAGACCGAGGCCATCAAGGCGGCGATCGCGCTGAACGGGACAGGTGGCCCCGACCTCAAGCCGGAGATAGAAACGCGTGTCGCCAGGCTTTTCCGCTGGCATATCGAGCCGGCGCCGCTCGGCATGTGGATCGACCAGATCGACGAGCGGGGCATGTCGCTGGCGACCGAAGTGCCGGCCAGCATCTTCTATCATCTCGTCAATGCGCTGATGCAGTATATCGACGGCACAACCGAAGCCGGTCAGTAGGGGCTCTCGACGTCCCCCGTTATGACTGGAATCGCCGAGCGAAGCGGCCATTGATGTAGTGCGACGACCTTGGCTGCGCGCGCATGGATTTCTCCGATTTAGAGCGTTTCAAGGTTAGAATGAATCATTCTGCCGGAGGCAATTCGAGACAAGGTCGAGGGGTTTGGCGAAGGTCGTACCGGGTGGTACGACCGAGACGAAGCCCGATGGATTTGGC
>JBKJRE010000317.1:0-3725 GCA_046594775.1 Rhizobiaceae bacterium
CCCAGGACTTTTCGGGAGAAGTATCGGGTCATGTGACCGCCGACATACCGCTTCACAAGGGGGTCGATACGTCGACACTCAAATGGAAAGTCGCGCTCGACTATTTGAATCTTGCCATTGCCAAGCCGGTCGACGGCCAGATCATCACAGAAGCCAACGGGTCAATCGTAGTCGATCGGAACAAGGCGGTGATTGCCGCCAAAGTCAAGCTTGGCGGCGTTGCGGCCGAAATCGATGCAATCGAACCGGTCGGCAAGGATGGCCCTGAACGCAAGCGCACAGTCAAACTGACCCTTGACGACAAGACGCGGGACATACTTGCTCCAGGGCTTTCAACAATAGTGAAAGGCCCGGTCAAGCTTGTGGTCGAAGCCAAGGACGGTGGCCGGCAGTTGATCAACGCAGATCTGACCAGCGCCGAACTCGATCTGCCTTGGGCTGGCTGGAGAAAGGGTGCAGGCATTGCGGCCGAGGTGAACTTCCTCATGGATACTCTGGAGGGCGGAAAATCCCTGTCAGAAATCAACCTGGAAGGCGCAACTTTTGGAATCAAGGGCGCGATAGCCCTTTCCGAGGGTGGGCTAACCGAAGCTAAATTTCCGCACGTCAGATTGAACCGCGACGACGATTTTGCCGTCACGATCAAAAAGACTTCAGGCGCAGGATTTGCAGTGGACATCAGCGGTGACGCGCTCGACGCGCGTTCTGCGGTCAGGCAGTTCACGAAGGATCAGGATACGGCCAAGAAGGCGTCCGACGGTGGGTCGGTTTCGGTCCACTTGGACGTTAAGACCTTGACCGGTTTCCACGACGAACGCTTATTCAATGTCAAACTCGACTATAGCGGCTCGGGCAAGAATTTGAATGCTCTGGTCGTCGAGGCCACAGCAAGTTCCGGCGCTGCGGTCGAGATACGAAACGGGACGGATGCTGACGGTCGGTCGATGCGCATGCAATCGGACGATGCCGGTGCAGTTTTGCGGTTTCTGGATATCTACGAGCATATGGAAGGCGGCAAGATCGCCTTGTCCCTTAAAGGCGCCTCGGACGGGTCCATGAACGGTCAGGTCGATGTGCGCGACTTCAACATTGTCAACGAGCCGAAGCTTGACTCGATTGTGTCGACTACTCCCCCGGGAGGAAGCAGAAGCCTGAATGAAGCATTGAAGAGCGATATCGACACATCTCGCGTGAAATTCGAACGTGGCTTTTCCCAGATAAGCAAGGGCAACGGAAGTCTGAAACTTGCGAACGGAGTCCTTCGGGGCCCCGTTATCGGTGCTACTTTTCAGGGCACGCTTTATGACAAGCAGGGCAACATGGACATGACAGGGACATTCATGCCGGCGTATGGTCTGAACCGTCTCTTCGGCGAGATTCCGATTGTCGGGCTCCTGCTAGGCAATGGCCGGGACCGCGGCCTGATAGGCGTAACTTTCAAGCTTGAAGGCGACGCCGATGCACCCAACCTTAAAATCAATCCCTTATCGGTCATTGCGCCGGGAATTTTTCGCTCGATCTTCGAGTATCAGTGAGGCGGCTGCAGAACGAGCGGGAATCAGGCCGGCCGGACGAGAATGTGCTTCTTCTTGCCTAGCGAAAGCTTGACCGCGCCGTCTTCCGACAGATCTGCCTGGGTGACTGTCAACCTGTCATCCGTGACGGACTGGTCGTTAAGCCGCATGGCGCCGCCTTTGATGTGGCGGCGCGCCTCGCCGTTGGACGCTGCCAGCCCCGCTGTCACGAACAGGGACAGGATGCCGATGCCGCCTTCAAAATCCGCCGCGCTTATGGTTATCGTTGGAAGGGTGTCGGCGGTCGAGCCTTCTTCGAATGTCCTTCGCGCCGTCTCGGCAGCCAGATCGGCTGCGGCACGGCCATGCACGATAGCAGTGGCTTCAGTCGCCAGAATCTTCTTGGCCTCGTTCACCTCGGCGCCGGCCAATGCGGAAAGCCTTGCTATGTCATCGAGCGGGAGACGCGTGAATATCTTGAGGAATCGCTCCACGTCGGCGTCCTCGGTGTTCCGCCAGTATTGCCAGTAGTTGTAAGGTGAGAAACTGTCCGCGTTGAGCCAGACGGCGCCACTCGCCGACTTACCCATCTTCGCTCCTGACGATGTCGTCAACAGGGGCGTCGTCAGGGCAAAAAGTTGCGGCGTGCCCATGCGATGACCCAGATCAATGCCATTGACGATGTTGCCCCACTGATCCGAACCACCCATCTGAAGGACACAGCCGTAGCGCTTGTTCAGTTCCACGAAATCGTAGGCCTGCAGGATCATGTAGTTGAATTCGAGAAACGAAAGCGACTGTTCGCGGTCCAGCCGAAGCTTGACGCTGTCAAACGTCAACATCCGGTTGACCGAGAAGTGCCGTCCCACCTCGCGCAGGAACTCGACATAGTTGAGCTTCATCAGCCAGTCGGCATTGTCCACCATGACCGCATCTGCGGGACCGTCGCCATATTCCAGGATGCGGGCAAATATCTTCTTGATGCCGTCGATGTTGGCCGAGATCGCTTCAGGGCTGAGCAACGTGCGCTGATCATCGCGAAATGACGGATCGCCGATCATCGAAGTTCCGCCACCCATCAGGGTTATGGGCCGATGGCCGGTCTCCTGCAGCCAGTACAGCATGGTGACGGAAATCAGATTGCCGATATGAAGGCTGGTCGCGGTGGCGTCGTACCCGACATAGGCAGTGATTGTTCCCTTGCTCGCGGCATCGTCCAGACCTTCGGGGTCTGCAATCTGGTGAATGAAGCCACGCTCGTCGAGGACGCGCAGAAAGTCGGATTTGTAGGGGGACATGGATTGCGTTCCCGATGGGGCCCGGCTTTTGCACAGGTCCGTGGCATGGATGATCGCGGGCGTTTAGCATCCGCCGATAGGGAATCACAAGAACGGCGGCAAAAATGACCCTACTTCGAGCGATAGGCCTGATGAGCGGTACGTCCATGGACGGCATAGATATTGCCGCCTTGACCACGGACGGGGCCAATTACATCGAGCAAGGACCATCCGCCTTCGTACCATACGAAGCGGCGTTTCGACGGCGGATCGAGTCCGCGCTGGAAATGGCCAAGTCGATCATGGGAAGGAATGAACGGTTTGGAGATCTCGCGGAACTGGAACGTGACATCACTCTAAGGCACGTACAGGCAGTGAACGACTTCATGCGCGGCTCAACCGGCCAGTGGGGCAGTCCCGATGTGATCGGCTTCCACGGTCAGACGGTTCTGCATCGGCCCTCCGAGGCACTTACCGTCCAGCTTGGTGACGGCGCACTGCTGGCGCACGAAACCGGCTTTCCGGTCGTCTTCGACATGCGGGCCAACGACATGATTTTTGGAGGGCAAGGGGCTCCACTCGTACCCGCGTACCACGCAGCGCTGGCGCATTCACTGCCAGATCCCTTGGCCGGGAGCTATCCGGTCGTGCTGGTCAATGTCGGGGGCATCGCGAACATCACCTATGTGCCGGCGGCAGGCGACCCTATCGCCTTTGACACGGGGCCAGGCAACACGCTGATCGATCAGTGGGTGTCACGCGAAGGCGGGGTGCCATTCGATGCCGGCGGCGCCATCGGCAGTGAAGGCGGCGTGAACCGCCAGGTCGTATCGGGCTATCTGGCGAATGCATATTTTGCAAAGCCAGGGCCGAAATCGCTCGACCGCAACGATTTCACGCTCGACCTCGCCGAAGGGATGGAGCTTTCCGATGG
>JBKJRE010000376.1:0-3217 GCA_046594775.1 Rhizobiaceae bacterium
GGCGATGCGGTCGATCCGGAACGCGCGGAAATCGCCGCGCATCTCGCACCAGGCGACCAGCGTCCAGACCTTGCCCCAGAACCACAGGCCGAGCGGGCGCACGTCGCGGGCCGAGGCGCGCCCGGCCTCGTCGCGGTAGTCGAGAGTGAGCACCTCGCGCCTTTCGACGGCGCGCTCGAGGCGGTCGATATGCTGGCGGTCGGCGTCGCTGACCACCCACATGGGGGCGTGAATTTCGGTGCGACCGATGCGCGCCTTTTCGGCATCGGGCAGCACGGCGCCGATCTTGACCAGCGCCTCCTCGGCGGCGCGGGCCATGGTGACGCCGCCAAAGGCGCGGACCATGCGGGCGCCGGCGACCAGCGCGACAATCTCGTCACGCGTGAACATCAGCGGCGGAAGGTCGAAACCCTCCCTCATAATGTAGCCGACGCCAGCCTCGCCGTCGATCGGCACGCCGGTCGACTGAAGGTCGGCAATGTCGCGGTAGATGGTGCGCTCGGAGACTTCGAGCCAGGCGCCGAGCTTCCGCGCCGTGACCAGCCGGCCGCCGCGAAAGTGCTGGACGATCTGAAAGAGCCTGTCGGCGCGTCGCATGGTTCAGCCTTCCCAGCCGTGGCGGCTGCGTTGTCCGGCCAGGCTTCGGCGATGATAGCCGATGCCGGCGGCCTGCGTCACCCGTGCGCCTTGCGTGTGCGGCGGCACGGCGTGCCGGCGGCACGCCGCACCGCCTGGAACCAAGCGAAGGACAACCTCGCCGGGGGTGCGTGGCATGTCCAGTTCCTGATCCGTCTGAGTCATTGCGCCGCTCAGACAAAAAGGCCAAAGCTGTTGCCGTCGGGGTCTGTACAATAGGCGAAGCTGCCGGCCGGAATGGTGATGACCGGCGACACGACCTTGCCGCCATGTTGCGTGACCCGCTGCATCGCCTGTTCAAGCGGCGCGGCGACGGCGAGATGGATGGTCGGGCCAGATCCGGCGACAGACGGCGTGCCGGGGTAGAGATGGCCGGCGACCGCGCCACGGTCCTTTGTCGGGAAGACGGCCATGGGATTGGGGCCGGTTTCGTCAAGCGTCAGGTCGGCGCCGAGAACCCCGCCATAGAAGGCCATGGAGCGCTTCATGTCGGTGACCGGGATTTCGAACCAGACGGCAGCATTGGCGGGAGCTTCATGGGGCATGAGCGTGTTTCCTCGGTCGTTGTGCAGGGAGAGGGTGGCACAGTCCTCCTGACAGCATAATGTCAGGAGGGTGCAGGGTCGGAAGAGGCGTGGCGCGGCTCACCGGCGGCGCGTACGGGGGTGGTCTTCAGGCTCCGGCCAGCCAATGTCCTTGCGGATTTCCTCGGGCAGCGAATACATAAAATGCGCCATCCGGAACGCCTCATGCCTGGACTTTATCCTGCCAGCGTAGCTGCGGATGGCGCGGAATATTTCGGGTGCGAATGTCATGGCGATGCCTCCTTGTTGATGGAGGCACTGTCGCATAGCCGTCCTGACAACAGTCTGTCAGGAGCCTGCGGTCAGGCTCAACCAGGTTGAAGGATGCGAGGCCGGCGCACGGAGGCGCTCATTCCTCCCTGACCGGTACGGTGTAGTTGAGCGGCAGACGCCCGCCATCGGCATAGATGGTCTGGCCGGTAATGTAGCTGGCGTCGTCGGACGCCAGGAAGGCGGCGATGGAGGCGATCTCGGACGGCTCGCCGATGCGGCCGAGCGGGGTTCGCGACAGGATGCGGTTCTTGGCCGCCGGGTCGCTGTTCACGCTGGCCAGCATGTCGGTCATGATCGAGCCGGGTCCGATGGCGTTGACGCGGATGCCGTAGGGCGCAAGTCCCAGAGCCATGACCTTGGTGAGCTGGCTGACGCCGCCTTTCGACACCGAGTAGGGGACCTGGTTGGCAATGGCGAAAACGGCGTTGACCGACGACATGTTGACGATGACGCCAGGCTTGCCGCCCGACTTGACGCGCTCGACCATGTGGCGCGCGACGGCCTGGCCGACGAGGAAGGAGCCCTTGAGATTGACGCCGAGCACGCGGTCGAAATCGGCCTCGGCCAGATCAAGGAAGTCGGCGCCATGCACGATGCCGGCATTGTTGACCAGAATGTCGATGTCGCCAAAGGCGGCTATCGCCGCGGCGACCAGGCGGGCGACGTCGGCGCTGTTGCTGACATCGGTCCTGACGAACCTTGCCGCGCCCGACGTCGACAGGTCGCGCGTCGCTGCCTCTCCCTTGGCGGCATCGACATCGGCGATGACGACTTTCGCGCCGTCCTTCACGAAGCGCCGGGCGATGGCGTAGCCGATGCCGCCGGCCGCGCCCGTGACGATTGCCGTCTTGCCGCTCAGTGTCATTGCAAGGCTCCTTTGGGCGCCCCTGGCCGGGCGATTCTTCGGCGCGGACACTGGCCGGAAGGCAGCATGAGGTCAACTGCGCCGAGCGCCGCGCCATTGCGGAAATGCACAGCCGCCGCACTCGGGTTTCGGGCGCGGCCGCGCTAGATGTTTGATCCCGGGCTTTGATGGGGCATCCTTGTCGTCCGAATCAAAGGATGCGCTATGGGCCAGGTTTTACATGGGAGCGCCACGATGACTGAGGCGGTCCGTCCAGATCGACAAGCCTGGTGTCGGTCTGGCCATCCGGTCGGCGCTTGCGGGAATGACCGGGTCCGTCATAGAATGGGGCGCGCCACCGGCCCTGTCTGGTGCGGCATTTTTTTCAGGCCCCGCAACGGGCGATGACGAGGCTTGCGCGGCGCAGCCCTTGCTGTTGTGCACCGGGGGCGGCCCAATATCCAGGAAGGGAAGTGACATGGCTCTTACGATCAACAGTCCTGCGCCGGATTTCGAGGCGAACACCACCGAAGGCAAGATCCGGTTTCACGACTGGCTGGGCGACAGCTGGGGCGACGGCCAAGCACAAGGTGGCGACGCCGGTGGACTGGAAGCAGGGCGACGACGTGATCATCCTGACTTCGGTTAGCGACGAGGACGCCAAGAAGCAGTATCCCGGCGGCTTCAAGACGATACGACCCTATCTGCGGACCGTGGCGCAGCCGAAATAGGGCCGTGCCACCGTTCAACCCCGAGGTTGCGACATGATCTTCCGTCAGCTTTTCGATTCGACGTCCAGCACCTACTCCTATCTGATCGCCAGCCGGCGCGGCGCCGAGGCGCTGATCATCGACCCGGTGCTGGAGAAGGTCGACCGCTA
>JBKJRE010000425.1:0-3807 GCA_046594775.1 Rhizobiaceae bacterium
CCGGTAAGCGGGTTCGCCAGCCCGAAGCGCAACGGCTCGCCGCTTTGGGCGAAGCCATCGGTGGAACTTGCGGCGATCAGGAGGGACCCGATGGCGGCCTGGATGAACTTCTTATGCAACCGTGGAAATTCGAACATAGGACATTCCCCTTTTTTGGTTGGATGCGGATGATCCGCAGTCACGACGCCCTTTTCAGGCTCTTGGTCTTGGATGGTGAAAATAGGCGCGTCAGCGCCCGGATGTCGGACAACCCCTGAAGCCGCGACAGTTCGGAGTGAAGCCTCTCCGCGCCGTCCGTTCCGAGGGCCGGTCCGGTGCAGGAACGAAACTTCGCGGCGATGGCGCCAGGGCCGACTGGATCGGCGCCGATCTTAGTGGCCTGGAGAAACGACCCGTTCCGAAGGCGGACGCAGACGGTGACCGGCAGTGCATGGTGCTCGGGCGCGTCGGCCTCCCGATAGGGCGCGCGAACGACACGCTCCATCAGCCGGCGAAGCGGCTGCTTGTTGTGCGCAGCGGGATCGAGGTCCCCAACGCCGATCCCCCCGGTAAGTGCCGCCGTGGCCACGCAATACTCAAGGCAGAACTGCGCCTCGCGGGTAGTTTTCGGATCGCGAAATTTGAGGTTCGCGCTGTAGGCGGCCGGCAGCGCGACGTTGATTTCGTCGATCTCTTCGATGTTCCAGCCGTCGCGCGCGCGCAGCTCAAGGATGCACTGGATCGCCTGATGGTTTGAAAAACAGCAGGGAAACGGCTTCTGGGCGAGCGACGCGAGAACGCCGCCCGTATTCACGCCGAGCGAAGCGACAACGTTGTGGAAGGGTTTGTCGGGATTGCAGCCGTAGAGCGCGTGAAGACCCCATTCTCCATCCAGGCAATCCGGCGACGCCTCAAGTCCGGCAGCGGCAAGGCGCACCGCCAGCAGGCCGTTCATCGCCGCCATTCCTGCGTGGAACGGCTTGGCGGGAGTGCCAAACTGGCACTTGGTCCCACTCGCCATGCTGACCGAGATGCTGATCGCATGCGCCGTTTCGGCGCGCGGCAACGCCATCATCCTCGCGGCGGCGGCCGCGGCAGCGACGGTGCCGATTGTTGAGGTCGCATGCCAGCCGCGTCGGTAGTGCGTGATGTCCATCGCCCGGCCAAGGCAGGCCATGACCTCGAGACCGACGAGATATCCGTCCAGGCAGTCGAACCCGCCCGTGCGCCTTTCTTCCCCAAGCGCGAGCATCGCGGGCACGAGCACCGCGCTTGCATGTGTGTTGGCGCCTTCCAGGACGTCGTCGAAATCGAGTGCATGCGCCGCGGCGCCGTTGACCAACGCGGCGGACGGCGCGAGCAACGTCCCGCCCGTCACCGCTGCGGCGGGACCGGAATTGTCGGCGACCGATCTCGCCACCGCAAGCGTGCTCGGATCGTCCGAGCCGGCGACCATGCAGGCCGTGGTGTCGGCGAAAGCGCTCACGGCGTCGTCGAGGCACGGCTGAGGCCAGTCGCGGGGCGCATCGGCGATCCATCCAGAGAATCGCGCGAGCGCATTCATGCGTCGCGACCCCGCCCACCGCTCCGCCGCCGTTTGGTGGCGACGGCGTCGACATCCAGGCGGTCGACTTGCAGGACTACGCCGTAGTCGGCCTCCGCGCTTTGGCGCGAGACGATGCCTTCGCGGATATCGGCCAGCACCAGGGCTGGCTCGCGCAGGTGCGGGTCGCCGCTGCCGCCGCCGCCGGGCAATTCGAGCAGGAGCGTCGAATTCGGCATCAACTGAATCTCGCGGCTGGCCTTGACCGGCGGCTCTTCGTCAATCTGCACCCGTCCGGCCGAACCGGAGCCGCCGCCCTGGCTTCCCGACGCCCCCCGCTTGTAGCGGCCGCCCGCGACGGTGCTCGACACGGTGCGGTCGGTGATGTTGCGGATCACGATCCGCTGCCCGAGTCCGCCGCGATGGCGCCCTGCCCCGCCCGAATCCTCGATCAGTTCCTTGCATTCGCAGAGAAGCGGCGTATCGGTCTCAAGGAGCTCGATCGGCGTATTGGCGATGTTCCCGGGAAACACCATGGTAGTCGCGCCGTCCATATAGGATCGTGCGCCCTGGCCGCCCGAAGCGTTGAAGTGCGCCAGGAACGGTCGTCCGTCCTCGAACTTGCCCGACAGCAAGGTAAGCCAAAGCGGATAGGTGCCGCTTGCCGCCATCACCCGGTCGGGAGCGATCTTGGCGAGCGCGCCGAAGATGAGTTCGGTGACATAGTAGACGATGTCGGTCCGCCACCAGACCGCCACCGGGAAGGCGGCGTTGAGGATCGAGCCTTCCGGCGCCTTCAGGGTGATTGGACGGAAGCAGCCCGCATTGTTCGGTACATGCGGCTGCAACGCAGCTTTCAGGGCGAACATCGTATAGGCGAAGGTGATGTTGAACACGCAGTTGATCGGGCGGTCCACCTGGGCGGACGTACCCGCATAGTCGACCGAAATGTCCGACCCCTTTATTTCGATGCGGCACCGCAGTACGATCGGCGTCCCATCCTGCTGATCGACCTCGAGTTCGAGACTATGTTCGTAGACGCCGTCCGGCACCTCCGTGATCGAGGCGCGCATGCTGGCCTCCGTCTGATCCTGGATCTGCGCAGAAAGGCTCCGAAGCTAAGCGAGCTTCCTGTCCTGCATCATTTCGCTCATACGCGTAACGTCATCATGGTTGGCCGCCACCTGCGCCCGGAGATCGCCGATGACCTTATCGGCCATGCGGAAATTGCGGCGCATTATCGCGAAGATCGTCTTGTTCGGCTCACCGGCGTCATAGAGCTTGCTGATCGGGAAGATCAGGCCCTCTTCAAACACCTCGCGCGCCTCCGGAGAGGCCATGCGGCCCCCAACATCCATATGGTGCGCCGAATTGACGGCGAAACCGGCAAGGCGGCCGTCATGGAACATCGGAGTCGCGATATAGATATCGGGCGTGTGTCCTGAGCCGAGCCAGGGATCGTTGGTGATCAGCACGTCGCCCGCCCGCAGGCTCTCGGCCGGATAGGCTTTGAGGAAATCGACGACGACGCGCGCCATCGAGCCTAGCTGGCCGGGTGTGCTTGTCGTCGCCTGGACGAGCATCGCGCCGTCGGCGTCGTAGAGCCCGCAGGCATAGTCGTGGTTGTCGCGAACGACGTTGGAGAACGCGGTTTGTTCCAGCGTCACCGCCACCTCGTCGGCAATCGTCTGGAGGCGCGACCATAGGACCTGGAAGGTGATCGGATCGAGATTGGGCGTAAGTTTGGCGTGCATCACGAGCGTGCCTCCAGCGTCACCATGACCCAGCCGCGCGGATCGGCCTCTGCGCTGGCGCCGGCGTCGATCACGAGGGTCGTTGCTTCTTCCTCGAGTATCGCCGGACCGGTGACGACCGCGCCGTCGCCGAGAAGGTCGACTGCATATACCTTGAACGGCGCGAACGCGGCCGCTTTCTGGGAGTAGGCGCGCCGCTCGCCCTTGAACGCGCCCTCGGCCGATCCCTTCTCGCCGCGAAACGGGATGACGATCGTCGGGAGATCGTGATGCGCCATTGCGGTTACGCGCAATGTCCGGATCTGGACCTCCAGATCGCCGTAGGAATAGCCGTAGCGCGCCTGGTAGGCGGCCCGGAACATCTCCTCGATCGCCTTAAAGGATTCGCTTCCGGCGACCGGCACGCGCAGCGCCGAACCCTGGCCTCGATAGCAAAGGTCGAGTACGCGCTGGACGCCGATCGGGTGATCCGGAAGCGCATCCCGGACAATAGCAGAGGCCTCGTCCTCAAGCACCCCGAAGAAGCCGTCG
>JBKJRE010000470.1:0-4173 GCA_046594775.1 Rhizobiaceae bacterium
CGGCATAGTTCCATTCATAGACCGCAGAGGAGACGTCGAGCCCCTCGTAGCACTGCAGACGGATCAATCGGCGCCCGAGCGCCTTGGCCAGAACCTTGGCGATTTCCGTCTTGCCAACGCCTGCCTCCCCCTCGAGGAAAAGCGGCCGGTTCATGCGCAACGCCAGAAACAGCACCGTCGCCAGCGAGCGGTCCGCAACGTAATCTGCACCGGTCAGAAGATCGAGCGTCTCATCGATTGTCTGCGGTACCGGGCGGGGTTTCGCTTCACTCATGCAATCTGCGTGCTCCCGCCACGATTCAGGACTTGTGATAATTGCGATTGAAATAGAGCAGAGGCTGAAGCGTATCGCCAATGCGAATCCCTGTCACCTTGCCAAAGAGCACGCGGTGAGTGGCATGGTCCTTGGTGTCGATGATCTCGCAATCAAACACCGAAAGCCCGCCTATGAGCGTCGGCGCGCCGGTGGAAATCCGATCCCACTCGGCCAATGCGAAGCGCTCTTCGGCAGGCAATCCGGTCTGGCCGGAAAATGCCTCCGCAAGCGCCTGCTGATCGACCGCCAGCGTATTGAGGGCGAAATTCCCGTTACGAACGAAAACTTCATTTCTGGCGTTCTCGCGATTGAGGCAAACAAGCACTGTTGGCGGCGAGTCGGAGACCGAACACGCGGCAATGACCGTCGCGCCTCTCCTTCCCGCCACCCCATCGGTGGTGATGACGTGCACCGCGCCGGCAAACCTCGCCATTGCATCGCGATAGGTCTGAGGAACCACCTCGTTCTTGTTCAACACCAGCAATTTCCCAAATCTGTCGATTGACCGCTATATATGGCGCGCAAGCAGGCGCAACAAGCAACTCTACCCAGCACCGCGCCCGAAAATCGCATGTTGCGCTGTTTGGGAGCAGCCTTTACCAGTTGCCTTGAAACTGCGGCCGGCGATGATTGCGTCGGCCATCGGGAAATGAACGGCGCCGCATGCGAATTCCGATCCGAACACTGAGCGCATTAGTCGGGCTCGTGGTAGCGGGACAGGCCGGCGCCGAGGTCAGGATCGGCCTGTCTGCGCCGCTGAGCGGTCCTTCCGCCATTCTCGGTGAACAGATGCGTGCCGCAGCCCTGACGGCGGCCGCAACCCTGACGGATCCTCAAGTAGCGCTGGAAATTGCAGACGATTCCTGCACGGCAACAGGCGGTGCGGAAGCTGCGCGCCGCTTCGTGGCCGCAAGAGTTCAGGCCGTCGTGGGCTTCCTGTGCGGCGAAGCCATAGAAGCAGCTATGCCAATCCTCAAGCAGGCGGGCATTCCAGCAATCGCCGTTGGCGTCCGCACCGACAGCCTGACCGATGGCAGGATGGGAACGGGCTGGCCAGTCTACAGGCTGGGGCCGCGCGCCGATGGTGAGCGCGAAGCCGCCGGTCGCTTGCTGACGAGGCTGTGGGAGCGCGAACTCTTCGCCATCGTTGATGACGGCACGATCTATGGCCGCGAACTTTCCGAGAGCGTGCGCCTCGCCGCCGAGCAGGCAGGCCTGAAGCCCGTCTTCATCGATACGTTCCGAGCCCAGGCAGACAACCAGATAGGGTTGATCGGCCGGCTGAAGCGTGCCGGCGCAACCCATGTCTTTGCCGGCGGCGACAGCGGCGACATCGCCGTGATGGGGCGTGATGCGGCGGCCCTGGAGGCAGACCTCGTCATTGCCGCGGGAGAGACCCTGCGCGCGCCACCGGGCGACGTGCCTCTGGCTGTCGGAACGTTGATGATAGCACCTCCCGCCTACACGCAGACGTCGGATCCCGCGGCTGCCGCCGCCTTTGCCGGACGAGGCATTCTTGTTCAGGGCTACGTTCTGCCGACCTATGCCGCCATAGAGGTGGCGCGTCAGGCAGTTGCCGACTTGGCGTCGCCCGAAGCACCGCTGGCTGACGATCTGGCCGACCGCGATTTCTCGACTGTTATCGGAACCGTCAGATTCGATGGGAAGGGCGACCTGTCCGAAAATCCCTACGGGGTATTTCGTTTCGACGGATCGGCTTTCGTCCCCGTAGCTGTGCAGTGATGTTCAGGACCGGACCGAAAAATATGATTACCGACGTCGCGGGCCTGCGGGTCGGGAATGCCGCGGACGATAGATTGAAATCCGGCGTAACGGTGGTGTTGTGCGACGAGCCTGCCGTGGCGGGCGTGCAGGTTCTGGGCGGGGCGCCTGGCACGCGCGAAACCGACCTTCTCGAGCCGCACAATTCGGTAGAGGCCGTCAATGCCATCGTGCTTTCGGGCGGTTCCGCCTTTGGTCTCGACGCGGCTTCCGGCGTGCAGGCGGCGCTGCGAGAGGCCGGGGTCGGCTTCGAGGTGCGCGGCATGCACATTCCTCTCGTTCCCGCAGCGATCCTTTATGATCTCTCCAATGGCGGCGACAAGCTATGGGGGCTCTATCCACCCTATCGCGATCTCGGCTACGAAGCGGCGCAGGCAGCTTCGAGGAACTTTGTCATCGGAACGGCTGGTGCGGGAACGGGTGCGCTCACGGCCGGTCTGAAAGGCGGGCTCGGCTCGGCCTCGACTGTGCTAGAAAATGGCATAACCATCGGCGCACTCGCCGCCGTCAACGCGATCGGGTCGGTCACCGTTGGCCGAACGCGTCATTTCTGGGCGGCGCCTTTCGAGATCGGCGACGAGTTCGGAGGCCTGGACTATCCCTCTCCGATGCCTCCGGATGCACGCAAGATACTGTTGAAATACCGTGACAAGGCAGAGGGCGCGAACACAACCATCGCCGTCATAGCCACAGATGCAGTGCTGTCGAAGGCGGCTGCCAAGCGTCTGGCGATCGCGGCGCATGACGGCTTTTCCCGCGCCATCTGGCCAACCCACACGCCGGCGGACGGCGATATTGTCTTTTCGCTCGCCACCGGCAAAATCGGCGCTTCGATATCGGGTGACAATGCAATCGACATGTACGCAGCTGCCGGAGCGACAATGGCCAGAGCGATTGCCAGGGCCGTTTTCGCCGCCAAGCCGGCGCGCGATGACACATTTCCGGTTTGGTCATCTCGCTCCGCTTAGAGCCGGCCGATCAAGTCGGATCGGATTCTTCTTCCTCAAAGGTGACAGCGACGTCGGAATTTGCAGAGAGGCGAACCTTTCCACCTTCGACCTCGGCAATCAACGCGACTGGAATATAGTGATGGTGGCCCTTGTGGGCACCCTGGCCGCTGTCCTTCTTGGTAAGCTTTATGCGGTCGCCGTCGATTCCGTCGACGGTGCCGATGTGAACCCCGTCGGCGCCGACAACTTCCATATGTTCGCGAATGCGTGTGGTATCGGCCATTGCTTTCTCCTTTTGCAATACGGTTTGACAACGCCTGGGCACCGAAATGGATGCTCGGATCTGCTAAAACACAACATTAGGACTATCCGATGATAATCGGCCGAAAAGGCAAAACCCGTTGAGAAAGCTTGCATGAGAATGGTCGCCGGGCGGGCTACACGACGCAAGGCGGGGCTGGCCCGGGAAAGCACATGGTCGTTGCCGCCGCTCCTGCCGACGCTCGCCTGTTCGCTTGGCTGGGGTTTGGCTGCGGGTTTGTGCGCGCTATCCGGTGTCATGACAGGCGGTTGGGAGACGCCGTCAAAGATCCGCGCGCTCTTTTTGCTATTCGGCCTCGGCGGCGTCATTGCCTTCCCATTCGGCTTGTTTCTGGCACAGCTTTTGACACGTCGCGCCCGAACAGAGACCGCCTTCGCGGCTGCCTTTGTAGCGTTCTCCGCCACCACCATCGGAGCGACAGCCGGACTTTTCGGGCTTCAGTATCGCGAGTATTATGCCCATTGGCATGCAGAACCCTTCACCCGGATCTGGTTCTTGCAGTTCACCCATACGCTCGCCGCCGCCTTCTACCAGTTCGCGGCGCTTGGGATGCGGCTGTATTTTCCCTTCGGCTTCGTTGCCCTGCTTGCCGCTTCGCTATGGTTTGCACGCCACCAGCGTTGAGGAGTGCCCTCACCTCTGTTGTGGCGCGATACCTTCGAGCAAGAACATCATCGAGTGTCGAGGTTAGAGCGCCGGACATTTAATCGGACGCATATCCTGCCTCCCCTTGAGATAATTCCAGCACTCTTTGCGGCTGTACAGGTCGCAGATGTTGCCGATTGCCTTCCAGAGGGCGTCGA
>JBKJRE010000390.1:0-9103 GCA_046594775.1 Rhizobiaceae bacterium
ACTATCCGGGTTGGTGGGAAGGTGGCCCGACCGTCCACTTCTTCTTCAACAAGGGGCAGTATGAATCCCTGCCGCCGGCCTATCAGTCGCTGCTGCGCACTGCGGCTCATGCCGTCGATGCGGACATGCTCCAGAAATACGACTTCAAGAACCCGACCGCGATCAAGTCGCTGGTAGCCAACGGAACGCAGCTGCGCCCGTTCAGCCAGGAGATCCTGCAAGCCTCGTTCGACGCGGCCACCACGGTCTATGCCGATATGGAAGCGATCAACGAGCCGTTCAAGAAGATCTGGTCCTCGATCAAGGCGTTCCGCAACGAATACTATTTGTGGACTCAGGTGGCGGAGTACAATTACGACACGTTCATGATGATCCAGCAGCGCAACGGCAAGCTCTGAGCCATCGGCTCGATCCGATAAAAGGCCCCCGGAAATGGTTCCTGGGGCCTTTTTCATGTCGGGTCGATGCCGCCGATCGCTCTCAACCAGATCAACCGGCTAGTTGAAGCTCGGCGGTTTCGACATGTCGATCGGCGGCGGAGCGGCCGGGGCGGCAGGCGGCGCATCGCCGAACGAGGGGGCGCCGAGGCCAAGCCCGCCTCCGAGCCCGCCGTCGCCGCCGAAAGGCGGAACGACAATGTCGATGCTTCCCGGATCGACGGTCTTGCCCTTGTAGTGCATCACCATCTGCGGGAAGGCGATGACCAGCCCGATCATGATGACCTGGATGCAGACGAAGGGCACCGCCCCCCAGTAGATCTGTCCGGTGGTAATCGGCTGGATGTTCTTGCCGGTCACCCGGTCGAGATAGGGAACTCGCGCCGCTACCGAGCGCAGGTAGAACAGGGCGAAACCGAAGGGCGGGTGCATGAAACTGGTCTGCATGTTGACGCCAAGCAGGACGCCGAACCAGATGAGGTCGATGCCGAGCTTGTCGGCAGCCGGTGCGAGCAGCGGGACGATGATGAAGGCCAACTCGAAGAAGTCGAGGAAGAAGGCGAGGAAGAAGACCAGAAAGTTGACGGCGATAAGGAAGCCGACATTGCCGCCGGGCAGGGAGGTCAGCAGATGCTCTACCCACACATGCCCATTAACGCCGTAGAAGGTCAGCGAAAACACCCGCGCACCGATCAGGATGAACAGCACGAAGGATGACAGGCGCGTTGTCGAGGTAAGCGCCTGGCGGATGACGTCGAACGACAGCCGCCCCTTGCCGGCTGCCATGATCAAGGCGCCGACGGCCCCCATGGCGCCGCCTTCCGTTGGAGTCGCGATGCCAAGAAAGATGGTTCCCAGGACCAGGAAGATCAGGGCCAGTGGCGGAATCAGCACAATGATGACCTGCTGGGTCAGCCGTGACATCATCCCCAAGCCCAGCCCCTTGTCGCTGACCGCCGCCGCATAAATGACAAGGACACCGGCTGCCGCGCCCCAGATGCCGGCATTGTTGCGGGCCCACGCGCCCAGATAGTGCGTGGCGCCGTAGGCGATGGCGATGGTGGCGAGCAGCGCGACCAGCAGCGACGTCACGCCGGAACCGAGGGTGCGCGCCTCTTGCGGCAAGGCCGGCATTGATTTGGGGCGGATGATCGACATCAGCAAGACATAGCCGAGATAGAGCCCTGTCAGGATCAGGCCCGGGATCAACGCACCCTTGTACATGTCGCCGACGGAGCGTCCGAGCTGGTCGGCCAGAACGATCAGCACGAGCGAGGGGGGAATGATCTGCGCGAGGGTCCCGGATGCCGCTATGACGCCGGTGGCGACGCGGCGGTCATAGCCATAGCGAAGCATGATCGGCAGCGAGATCAGGCCCATCGCGATCACCGAGGCTGCCACGACGCCGGTTGTCGCGGCCAACAGCGCGCCGACTAGGATCACCGCATAAGCCAGGCCACCACGAATCGGTCCGAAAAGCTGGCCGATCGTATCGAGCAGATCCTCCGCCATGCCGGAGCGCTCGAGCACGATTCCCATGAAGGTAAAGAAGGGGATGGCCAGCAGCGTGTCGTTGGACATGATGCCCCAGAAGCGCTCGGGAAGGGCATAGAGCAGCGGCCATGACAGCGTGATTTCGCTGGAATAGGGAGCGAGTTCGACGCCGATAAAGAAGAACAGCAGTCCGTTGGCCGCCAGCGAGAACGCCACGGGGTAACCCAGCAGCATGAACACGATCAGCGACATGAACATGATCGGCGCCATGTTGGACGCTACGAACTCGATCATGGACGCAGATCTCCCGCCAGCGCCTTGGCCTCCAATTCTGCCTGCTCATGCGCCGAGATGAAGGGCGTAGGGTCGTCCATACGGCCCGTCATCACGGCGATCTTCTTGATGATCTCCGAAACCCCCTGGAGTCCGAGCTGGAAGAAACCGATCAGGAGAAGCATTTTCGCCGGCCAAAGTATCAGACCCCCGGTATTGGTCGACATCTCGCCGGTGCGGAACGACAAGGATACGTAGGGCACGAAATAGAAGATCATCAGCGTGACGAAAGGCATGAGGAACAGGACATGCCCGAAAAGGTCGATCCAGTGCTGAACCCGCCGCGACCACATGCCATAAAGTATATCGATGCGGATGTGTTCGTTCTGCTTGAGCGTATAGGCTGCAGCCAGCAGGAAAGCGGCGCCGAACAAATACCATTGCAGCTCCAGCCAGGCGTTCGAAGACATATTGAACGTCTTGCGGATCACCGCGTTGACCGCGCTGACGAGGATCGCCACCAAGATCAGCCAAGATACCCATTTGGCGACGGCTTCGTTGATGCGATCGACAATCCTGGATAGAGCCAACAGCCCCGCCATGCATTCCTCCTGAATCTGGCGGAACCGCCGGGTTTCCCAAGCTTCTTCTGACGCGCCGCGATTGTAGCACGTATGGACGGGCGCATGGTTCACGTCAACATTCCGGTGTTCGCGAAGCGATGATCGGCACGTTCCGCAGGGTCATTGCGCCAAAATGTGAAAGCAGCGTCGATTTTTCAAACAGCGTCACGCTGCGAGCCGGCCTGTCTTGCGAGCACGAGCAGGCAAACCAGGAGCGCGAACATCCACGCGTCACGCCACTCAATCGGGAAATATCCAGACCAAAGAGACTCGGCGATGCCGAAGCAGGCCGCGCCGATGGCGGCCCGAACCGGTTCGCTGTAGCCGCCGGCCGCGGTGACGAACAGCACCTTCAAGCCGAAGACAAGCCCCGTGTCGAAGCTGATATTACCGTAGTATAGCGCGGCCATGATACCGGCGAGTGCGGCAAGGAGTGCGCCGCCGATAACCGCGGCGTGGAATGTCTTCCGGACATCAACGCCGCACATGGCCGCCGCCACCCGGTCGTCGCTGACGGCGCGCCACGACCTTCCAAAGTGCGAACGCGCCAGAAATATGCCGAGCAGGGCGAGCGTCGCCACGGCAACCGCACAATCGATAAGCTGGATCAGGGTCAGGCTTACGCGGAATCCATGGCCGGATACTGCGAAGGTCACGGCATTGGCGAGCATCGGCGGCAGCCAGAAATCGCGTGTGCCGGAAGCAATCCGCGCGAGTTCCATCAAGACCAGCGATACGCCGAGCGTCGCCACCACGATCGCGTTGGGCGAATGCCGGTAGAGCGGCAGGAACACGCTACGCGACAGCACAAGCGCCGTCAGCGCTGCATAGGCGAAAGCCGCCACCCCGCCGAGCGCGATGGTTGCCGGTAGCGTCAGCCATAAGGTCTGCCAGCCGAATACGGCGAAGAGGATCAGCATCTGGCCGGCGAAGGCGAAGAGTGGTCCATGCGCGAGATTGGTTCGCTTGAGCACGCCATTGGTCAGCACATAGCCGAAAGCGAGCAACGCATAGAGTGCGCCGGCATGAAGGCCGTTCAGGAATTGCTGCAGAAAGTAGTGCATGCGCTATCTCGATGCCGCACCAGGCTTTGCGAGACAGTGCTGCATTAAAACTAACTTGTCAAAGCCAGTTTAGCAGTTAGATTGTGGTATGGCGGTATCTTGGACAAGGCATCGATTTTCTGGTGGCGTGCTGGTGTTTGACGCGACCAATACCGTGGTTCACAGGGGCGATCCGTCTCGGAGCTTCGACAGGTTCGACGATCCGGCAGAGATTGCGCGCTTCGCATCCGCCGCCTCGGTATACTGCGCCCACGAATTGGGCGGACGAGGGCTTATTGTGGACGATCCGAACGCGATCGCCCCAAGCGTTCTTGCCATCAGGGAATCATCTGACCAGCTGTTTCGATCGGCTGCCAAAACCGGCCACATTGCCGCGGCGCAACTGCCGGCTCTTTTGCGGGCCTGCGCTGCCGGGCTCGATCATGCGTCGGGCGATATTGGCGGTCCGGATAGGCCGTTCGGCGATCCGGCGCAACCAATTGCTTTCGAGGTGGCCCTTGCGGTTTCGGCGCTGTCGCTCCTGTCTGGTGCGAAGCTTGGCCGGCTGAAGATCTGTCCGAACTGCAACTGGCTCTTTCTGGACAGGAGCCGCAATGCCAGTCGGGTCTGGTGCGACATGGCCGTATGCGGCAACCGCCACAAGGCAAAGCGGCACTATCGCCGCCGCAAAACCGGACCGGAGGGAGTCGCCAATGTCTGATTTGCCTCTGGGGCGCTGTCTGATCATCGTTCTGCTCAGTCTCGCGGCGCTGGCGGCCTGCCGCGAAAGTGGCGGGGAGGGAGAGTATTTCAGTCTTTCCGGCAAGCTTTTCGAGTTCAACTACCGCCTCGGCATTGCGACCTACGTGATTACCCTCAACCCGCTGAAGCCAATCCCCGAGGGATTGGTTGCCGTCGTCAGTTTCGAGAACCCTGCAGGTGGAGCACCGATCGAGGTCGATCAGAAACTCTGGCCGAAGCTGCCGCACCAGACGCTCACCAGCCCGCCGCTGTCCTGCGTCGTCAAGGACAGGCCCTACGCCGTTGCGATCCGCATCGAAGACCAGACTGGCGCCCTGGTTCAGTCATTCGACACAACCATTACATCGAATCTCGACCAGACCATACTTCCCGACCGCCCCTTGGTCATCGGGCCGGTCTATGAGCTCAATCCGGATATGGCAGGCCATCCTGACGGCAAGCTGCCCGACTTGACCAGAGGCGTGTGTCCCCCCGTCTAGGTGTCAGTTCGAGTAGGGCGACATTTTCATACGCCGAACGGCCTGTCTTCGACATTTTCGTTCGCATCAGCGGCCACACTGGAAGCGAGATTGCTCCTTTATCCAACATGCTGATTTTGTTTGACCTTGCCGGCCAGCGGGGAAACACTGACAAAAACCAACCTGACGTCAGCCGCGCGAATCTTCGTGGGCTTTCGCGGAGGAATGGCTGATGACGCTTCACGATGTTGCTCTCGACGACAAGTTCGACCTGGGCAAGCACCGGATATTTCTGTCGGGATCGCAGGCGGTCGTGCGCATGCTTCTGATGCAAAGGGAGCGCGACCGGCTTGCCGGCCTGAACACGGCTGGATTTGTTTCGGGTTATCGCGGTTCGCCGCTGGGCGGGCTGGATCAGCAACTCTGGCGTGCCAAGAAACAGCTCGCCGACGCCGGTATCGTCTTCCAGCCGGGCTTGAACGAGGAACTCGCCGCCACCGCGTGCTGGGGCGCGCAGCAGACAGAACTGCTTGGCGAGGGAAAGTACGACGGGGTCTTCTCCGTATGGTACGGAAAGGGTCCGGGTGTCGACCGCTCAGGCGACGTTTTCCGGCACGCAAATCTGGCTGGCTCCTCGAAGCATGGCGGCGTGCTGGCCCTGATGGGCGACGACCACACCGCGGAATCTTCGACCAATGCACACGCGACCGAGTTTCTCTTCGTCGACACGATGGTGCCGATCCTCAATCCCGGCGGCGTCCAGGAACTGATCGATTATGGCCTCTACGGCTTTGCCATGTCGCGCTTTGCCGGCACCTGGGCGGCGATCAAGTGCGTCAAGGACAATATCGAGTCCACGGCTTCGGTCGACGCCTCGCTCGACCGGCTGAACATCGTCATTCCCGAGTTTGACATGCCGCCCGGTGGCCTGAACATCCGCCATGAAATAGACTTTCTCGGCCAGGAGGCGCGGCTGCATGAATACAAGCGCGCTGCAGCTTCCGCCTTCATCAGCGCCAACGGTTTGAACCGCACGATCTATTCCGGCGGCGCCAGCGCCAAAATTGGTATCATCACGCTCGGCAAGAGCTATCTCGACGTGCGTCAGGCGCTTGAGGACATCGGCATTGACGAGGCCCGGGCCAATCAGATCGGTCTCAGGCTTTTCAAGGTCGGTTGTCCCTGGCCGCTCGACTTCGATCACATCAAGGACTTCGTGCGCGGACTGGAAACGATCATCGTGGTCGAGGAGAAGCGTTCGCTGATCGAGGTGCAGGTCCGGGAAGATCTTTATGGAACCGCCACGCAGCCTGCAGTGATCGGCAAGAAGGACGAGCGCGGCGACTGGCTCTTCCCTGCCAAGGGCGCACTCGATCCCAACAATATCGCCATTGCGATCGGCGAGCGCGTGCTGAGGACTATCGGCCCCTCCGAGGAGATTTCTGCTCATGTGAACAGGCTGAAGCAGTATCAGGCGATGCTTGCCGACACCAAGGACATCGGTTCGCGTACGCCGTTCTTCTGCTCCGGGTGCCCACACAATTCCTCGACAAAAGTACCGGAAGGATCGATCGCCGGCGCCGGCATAGGTTGCCATTTCATGGCGCTTTGGATGGACCGGTCAACCATCGGCTTTACCCAGATGGGCGGCGAGGGCGCGCAATGGATCGGCCAGGCGCCATTCTCCAAGCGTCAGCACATCTTCCAGAATCTCGGCGACGGCACCTACAACCATTCCGGGATTCTGGCGCTGCGCTTCGCGCTCTCCACCGACGCCAACATCACCTACAAGATTCTCTTCAACGACGCGGTGGCCATGACCGGCGGCCAGCCGCATGAAGGCAATCTTACCGTCGACATGATCGCGCGCCAGGTCCGGGCCGAAGGTGTGGCGCGTATCGCGGTGGTGACCGACGAGCCGGACAAATATGGCGACCGGACGCAATTTCCCGCCGGGGCGACATTCCATCACCGCGAAGACCTCGACATCGTCCAGCGCGAACTGCGCGATATCGAAGGCGTATCGGTGCTTCTCTACGACCAGACTTGCGCCGCCGAAAAGCGCAGGAAGCGCAAGCGGGGAACCTATCCCGATCCCGACAAGCGTCTGATCATCAACGAACTGGTCTGCGAGGGCTGCGGTGATTGCGGCGTAAAGTCGAACTGCGTCTCGATCCAGCCGGTGGAAACCGAATTCGGCCGCAAGCGCCGGATCGACCAGTCGAGCTGCAACAAGGATTTCTCCTGTCTCGGTGGCTTCTGTCCGTCCTTTGTCACCGTGCATGGCGCCAAGATCCGCAAGGCTGAAGGCATCGCCGGCGCGGCCGATCCGCTCGACGGCGTTCCGGAGCCGACACCGTTTTTGCTGGACCGTAACGGATGGGCCTCCATCATCGACGGCGTAGGCGGCACCGGAGTGGTCACCATCGGCGCCATTCTCGGCATGGCGGCGCATCTGGAAGGCAAGGGATGCGGCATGATCGATATGGCCGGTCTGGCACAGAAGGGCGGCTCGGTTTTCAGCCATGTCCGCATCGCCAGGACGCCGGAGGATATCCACGCCATCCGCATATCCGCTGGCAAGGCCGATCTCATACTCGGCTGCGATCTGGTGGTCTCGGGGGCGAAGAAGGTTCTCGCCGCGGTGCGCGAAAACCACACCATATTCGTCGCCAACACAGCCGAAATCATGCCTGGCGAGTTTGCCCGTTCCGCCGACTACTCGCTGCCGGTGGAACGGCTGAAGCAGGCGATCCGGGCAGCGGCTGGCGAGCAGATGGCGCATTTCTTCGATGCAACACGCACTGCATCGGCGCTGTTTGGCAATTCGGTTGGCGCCAACATGTTCATGCTCGGTTTCGCCTACCAGCACGGCGGCCTTCCGCTCTCTTCGGAGGCTGTAGAAAAGGCTATCGAACTCAATGGACAGGCGGTCGCCATGAATGTCGCGGCGTTTCGCTGGGGGCGCCGGGCCGCGCATGAGCCGGATTTCGTAAGCGATCGAGTGGCGAGCCAAGCCGGTCCCATTGCAGCTCCCGCCTCTACGCAGAGCCTCGACGACATTATTGAGCGACGCGCCGAGTTCCTGACGTCCTATCAGGACGCGGCTTATGCCCAGCGCTATGTAGACAGGGTTGCCGCGATCCGCGAGGCAGAATCCGACGCCGCCCCCGGATCGACGTCGGTTGCCGAGGCGGTCGCAAGAAACCTTTTCAAGCTGATGGCAATCAAGGACGAGTACGAAGTCGCCAGACTCTACACCGATGGCGCCTTCGCCCGTCAACTTTCGGGCCAGTTCCAGTCCTGGGACAGACTCGAGTTCCACCTGGCGCCGCCAATCATGGGCCGGCACGGTGCGGACGGAAAACCACGCAAATCAAGCTTCGGACCGTGGATGATGAAGGCTTTCCGACTGCTCGCGGCGTTCAGGAGACTGCGCGGGACAGCCTTTGACATCTTCGCTTATTCCGCAGAAAGGCGTATGGAAACGGCGCTGCTGTCGCAATACGAGGGCGATCTCGATCTCATCGGTGGCTCGCTCGCGCTGGAGAAAATAGACGCGGCCGCCGCGCTTGCATCGGTTCCAGCGCTGATCCGCGGTTATGGGCACGTTAAGGAAGCAAGCGTTGCGAGGGCTGCCGAGGAGCGTTCACGCCTGCTGGGAAGGCTCGGCAAGGCTGTCGGCGAACCCCTGCTGCAGGCTGCAGAATAATGCACATATCTTGTTTACCGGATTAATCATCTTCTTTGATTTTCTCGTCGATTCTTTCTCGCAATCGCGGCTTCTAAGCCTTTCTTAAGGCGATTATGGCATCGATCAGCTCCCACAGCGGAAGCCGTCGTGACTGCCAAGAGCAAACAAGAACTACCGGTCGATATCTACATCCCGTTTGTGGAAACCCTTTTCCGCGACGGGTTCACGCTTGCCATAGGCATCACGGCGCAGACGGCTTTGATCGGCCTTGTCTGGTCCAATACCGGCAACATCGCCTATCTGTCGTTTGTCATCTGCA
>JBKJRE010000566.1:0-3431 GCA_046594775.1 Rhizobiaceae bacterium
CCACCTTGAATCACGCCAGCCTCAATCTGGGAATCCCCGTCGAGTCACATCAGCGGGCCGTTGGTATGAGTCGCTCGCACAGCAGTAAGAGCGCCACCATCCTGCCACCGAAAGCCGAGTGGTTCACCTGAGAAGGGAACTGAAGCGTATCATGTCTAGACTGTCGCGCTGGGTGAGGAACAGGTTTGGAGAGGAGACGAAACCGGCAGAAATATCGGTCCCTGATATCCACTTATTCCCACCGCTCCTGAAAACACCCGACAAAACTATTCTCATTGCGTCATCGCCTCGAAGTGGCAGCAATTTCCTTTGTTCACTATTGTTCGCGACCCATTCGCTCGGTTACCCCGACGAGTATTTGAACAGTGGTGTTTTCAAACTGCGTTGGCCGGAGCAGACTTGTTCGGCGTCCGCCATGCTCAACGACGCCCTGGAGAACGGAATCACTTCCAACAACATCCTTTCAATCAAGCTTCATGCCGGGCATATGCGTGGACCAGGCTTGGAGCTTTCGCTAGAAAATCGTCTTCCAGACGTCCGGTGGATCCACATCCAGCGCAACGACCGTTTAAGTCAGGCAATCTCGCTCGAGATGGCCCGCCAGTCCGGGGAGTGGTATTCGCATCTGCCAAAAGGCAAGGAACCAGTCTATGATCCTTCGGCCATCTCAGCTCGAATTGAAGAGTTGGATAGAGATGGCCGCTTCTGGAACGACTTTTTCGAAGCACGCGGTATCGAACCACTCCGACTGACCTATGAAGACTTTGCCGCCAAGCCGGCATGCGCGATCAGAGGAATTGCCAGGTTTTGCGAAGCCAGGCTCTGCACTCGGCCCATTCGGGCTTTGCATAGTAGCAAGCGGCCGAGTCACCTGTCCGGGATGAAAAAGCAGCGATCAACGCTCAATGAGCAGTGGCGCGAGAGATATCTGGCTTCAATGTCCTGATTGTCGCCATTGCGCAGGTTTGCCCTGCGTGCTCACACATACTGGCCTCCGGTTGCAGACGAGCCTACTGCATTGCCGGGTAGGAATGACAACCCGCCGCCAAATGTGTTGATCACCCCATTGAGCGACGCGCTGTAGCGTGTCCCCGTGGCTGCGCCGCTGTAGGTGACATTGAAAATACTCAGCACCGAAGCGCCCAGGGCAGAAGCCGTCGCAATGCTGAATGCCGGCGTTCCTGACATCGTCACGGTGTGCAGGAATGCCTCGATCAGTCCGCCGTTTTGGGCGTGATAATGGCGCTGCGCATTCCCGGATTTGGTATAGTTGGAGCCGATGGAAACCGTTCCGCCCTGGGCCCAGATATCGGCGGTCAGGTTGGCGCCGAACTCGACGCCCGTTCCAAGGGTGATCTTGGCGCCCTTGCCGACCGCCCGCACGCCGGCGCCCGCGGTTCCCGTCAGCTTCATGTTCTGCACGGTGATGTTGCACAATGTATTGTTGACGATGCAGCCATTGCCGCTGGTGATGCTGATGACGGTGCCGGCGCCCGCGCCGTTGACCGTGACGTTGCCGCCGACCGGGGGGACATCCGCCGTCAGGCCGGCCGCGAATGTTCCCGCGCCAACGCTGATCGTCGCGGTGAAGCCGGCAAGATCCAGCGTGACGATGACGTCCCAAGCCTTCTGGAGGGTCAGGAAAGCGCCGCCTGCACTGTCGATCAGCCCGCTGTTGCCGTCGGCGCCGTCGCTGCGGACATAGTAGCTCCGGTTGGCGGTCAGCTTCTCGCGGACATGCCGTCTGGCGACGATCTGGTTGCTGTCGTCGAGCGGCAACCCGGCCGGCAGGGTGACCCGGCCGCTGGCCGCATCGACCAGGAGCGCTTCCGTCCAGGCCAGGCCGTCCGGCGAAACCTTTACATGCCAGTTGTCGTCGCCGGCGAGGCCGAATTCGGCGCGCCCGGAATAGGCGCTCTGGAACAGCATCGACGCCGTGTCGGCTGCGGCCGCCTTGTTGATCTTCATGCTGTGGCTGTCGCCTTCATGGTCGAACAGCGAAGCCGGGCTCTTGACCGCCAGCCGGTTTGTCGCGTCGGCCGTGGCATTGACGCCGACCAGCGCCGTCGGGTTGACGCTGCTGACCGCGGCCTCGACCCAGCCCGCGCCATCGAACTGGACCAGCCGCGCTTCGTCTATCAGCTAGGCCAGCCAGCCGCTGCGCGGCGGCAGGAAGGCCCATGCGCCGTCCTGCCAGGCGGCGATGAGGTCGTCCCTGCCGGACCATCCGGCAGTTCCGGGGGCGGCCACAATGTAGCGGTCGCCATCGGCGGGGGAAGCCGGCGGCGCGGCCAGATCGCGGTCGATGACGGCGAGCTGCACGAGGCCGTCCAGCGCCCGGATGGCCTCGTTGTGCGTCACATGCTTCTGGGCCTGCGAGGGCATGATGTAGGGTAGCTGGAGATTCGGGGTCTGTTCCATGGGGCGTTTCCTGGGTTGGGGACGCCGCGATTCTAGTCCAGCATTCGGCCACGTGGATAAACTCACGGCGGTTTTTGCCTGGACAAGGCCCAACAGCCGCATTCGACCGGGCTTGCCGCAACGGGTACAATGTTCTAGGCGGACGCCTTGAAACGTAAATTGCGGGTTGCCGACCGCCCGGTCTTGGGGCATGGGCCGCTTGAGAAATCGGCGCTTTATGAGAAACTGCCGCGCAAAGAAGTTCAAGGCCCGCGCCACGCCCGGCGCGGCAGGTCCGCATTGCTCAAGGTTCCCATGCTTGCCAAACTGACCCATCTCGACCGCCTGGAAGCCGAGGCGATCCACATTTTTCGCGAAGTGGCGGCGACATTTGCCAAGCCTGTCATGCTCTATTCCGTGGGCAAGGATTCCTCGGTCCTGATGCATCTGGCGCTGAAGGCGTTCTATCCCGCCAAACCGCCCTTTCCCTTCCTGCATATCGACACGACGTGGAAGTTCCGCGAGATGATCGAGTTTCGCGACGGCATGGCGCGAAAGCTCGGCTTCGACCTTCTGGTCCATATCAACGCGGATGGGGTGCGCGACAACATCAACCCCTTCGATCATGGCTCGAACACGCATACCCACATCATGAAGACGGTCGGGCTGCGCCAGGCGCTCGACAAACACGGCTTCGATGCGGCCTTTGGCGGGGCGCGGCGCGACGAGGAGAAGTCGCGCGCCAAGGAGCGCATCTTCTCGTTTCGCGACGCGCAGCATGTCTGGGACCCGAAGAACCAGCGCCCAGAGATGTGGAAGATCTACAATACCAGGGTGGCCAAGGGGGAATCGATCCGCGTGTTTCCGCTGTCGAACTGGACCGAGCTCGACATCTGGCAATATATCCATCTCGAAAACATTCCGATCGTGCCGTTGTATTTCGCCAAGGAGCGACCCGTGGTGTGGCGCGACGGGCAGCTCATCATGGTCGACGACGAGAGAATGCGGCTCAATCCGGGCGAGAAACCGGA
>JBKJRE010000624.1:0-4119 GCA_046594775.1 Rhizobiaceae bacterium
TACGACGATCTGTGGAAAGCCGTCGGAAAAGTCTGCGATCTATTTACGCCACAGGAGTGCTGGAACTACTTCCGGCAAGCCGGCTGTGTTGCACATTAAGCGCCCGATGCTCTAGCCCGCCTTCACCGCCAGCTTTTCGGCAATCGCCTCCATGCGCACCGCCAGCCCGCTGAGCGCTCCGGTCAGCGCCGAGTCGTTCTTGTCGGCCTTGGTCAGCGCGTCGTCGCGGGTCTTGCGCAGCGTCGCCACTTCGCTTTCCATGCCCATCATGCGCTTTTGCAACTCGGACAATTCGTCCATCACCATGATGCCGGCCATCACGGTCAGCCTTTGGTCGCCGATCTCGCCAAAGGATTCCTTGAGATGCGAGACGTAGCGGTCCAGGCGCCGCGCCAGCTCGATGAGATGCTCTTCCTGGCCCTCGTCGCAGGCCATGCGATAGGCTTTTTCGTCGATCGTAACTGTTACCTGGGCCATCGCTCTACCTGTCCAGCACCGCGCGAATCGTTTCCATCGCCGTCACCAGCCGCCGCGACACTTCCTTGTTGGCGTCTTCCAGACGTTCGCTGCGCGCTTCGCAATTGTCGAGTTCCTGGGCCAGGCGCGCCCGGTCGGCATTCATCCGCTGAACTTCCGCATCGGCTTCCGAATAGTCCTGCTCGCGCTCCAGCCGCCCGGCGGCGGCGTGTTCCAGCGCATCGATGGCCTTGCCCAGTCGGGCTATGACCTCTTTAAGTGTCGTATCCCCGGTCATGGCACCCGTATCGCTCCCGCCCATCACCGAATCGTTCGCGTTCAGAACGCCTTAACCCTGAAACATTAGGCATCGTATGAATTGCGTCAACAAAGCACTTGACGCTGTCCCCCGCAATCCTTCGCAACACCGGCGAAATGAGGCCTCGCGCAAGGCCGGGGCGGCCCGTTTTGTTGACAGAAGCGAGCCGCCTGCTATGTGAAGCCATTCTCAATGCAGCCGATCCCAAGAACACGAACTGGCGGAAAACCCCATGAACGATCGCAGTAAACATGACCGGATGGCCAACGCGATCCGCTTTCTTTCCATGGACGCCGTGCAGAAGGCCAATTCCGGCCACCCCGGCCTGCCGATGGGAGCTGCCGACGTCGCGACTGTGCTTTATACCCGCTTCCTCAAGCACGATCCGAAGCACCCGCACTGGCCCGACCGCGACCGTTTTGTACTGTCCGCCGGCCACGGTTCGATGCTCCTCTACTCGCTGATGTATCTCACCGGCTACGAGGACATGACGATCGACGAGATCAAGAATTTCCGCATGCTCGGCTCGAAAACCGCCGGCCATCCCGAATATGGCCACGCCGCGGGTATCGAGACCACCACCGGCCCGCTCGGCCAGGGCCTCGCCAACGCGGTCGGCATGGCGCTCGCCGAGCGCATCATGAACGCCTCCTTCGGCGACGCGCTGGTCGATCACAACACCTATGTTCTGGCCGGCGACGGCTGTCTTATGGAAGGCATCTCGCAGGAGGCGATCTCGTTCGCCGGACATCTCAGGCTCAACAAGCTGATCGTCTTCTGGGACAACAACGACATCTCGATCGACGGCAACATCTCGCTCGCCGACTCCACCGACCAGGTCGCCCGCTTCCAGGCCTCGGGCTGGAACGCCAGCCATATTGACGGCATGGATCCGGAAGCCATCGCCTACGCCATCGAGGCGGCGCGCCACTCCGACAAGCCGACCATGATCGCCTGCAAGACGACGATCGGCTTCGGCGCCCCCACCAAGGCCGGCACCAACAAGGCGCATGGCTCGCCGCTCGGCCCCGACGAAATTGCCGGCGCCCGGAAATTCTTGGGCTGGGAAGCTGAACCCTTCAAGGTTCCGGCCGACATTCTCGATGCCTGGCGCGACAGCGGCCGCGCCTCGGTGTCGGAGCGCGACGCATGGCAAAAGCGCCTTTCCGCGGCCGAGGCGGGCCTGCGCGCCGAGTTCGAACGCCGCATGGCTGGCGATCTTCCGAAGGATTTCGACAGCGTCATCGCCGACTACAAGAAGCAGCTCGCCGCCGACAAGCCGAATGTCGCCACCCGCAAGTCGAGCGAAATGGCGCTTGAGGTGATCAATGGCGTCGTGCCGGAGACGATTGGCGGCTCGGCCGACCTCACCGGCTCCAACAACACCAAGACCAGCCAGACCAAGGCCATCGCACCCGGCCACTATGGCGAGCGCTATATCCATTACGGCATCCGCGAGCACGGCATGGCGGCGGCCATGAACGGCATGGCGGTGCATGGCGGCATCATTCCCTATTCCGGCACCTTCCTGTGCTTTTCCGACTATGCGCGGCCGGCCATGCGGCTCGCCTCGCTGATGGGCATCCGCTCGATCTTCGTCATGACCCACGATTCCATCGGGCTCGGCGAAGACGGTCCGACGCACCAGCCGGTCGAGCATCTGGCCGCGTTGCGCGCCATTCCCAACCACATCGTCTTCCGGCCGGCCGACGCCATGGAAGCCGCCGAATGCTGGCAGCTTGCGCTGGAATCGAAAAACACCCCGTCGACCATCGCGCTCACCCGCCAGAACCTGCCGGCCGTGCGCACGGAATTCGTCGCCGAGAATCTCTGCGGCCGCGGCGCCTATGAACTCGCCGCCGCTGACGGCAAGGCCGAGGTGACGATTTTCGCCTCCGGCTCGGAGGTCGAGATCGCGCTTGCCGCACGCGCCAAGCTGCAGGAGAAGGGCCACAAGACACGTGTCGTGTCCGTGCCGGCCTTCGAGCTCTTCGAAGAGCAGAGCGACGACTACAAGCAAAAGACGCTCGGCGACGCACCGGTGAAAATTGCCATCGAGGCCGCCATCCGGCTCGGCTGGGACCGCTTCATCGGCGCCGACGGCATCTTCATCGGCATGACCGGCTTCGGCGCCAGCGCCCCGATCGAGCAGCTCTATCCGCATTTCGGCATCACCGCCGAGGCGACGGTCAAGGCGGCGGAGGCCAGGCTTCGCAAGAAGTAAAGCCGGCTTCGGGCGTGGAAAGTCCTTGTTGGCGCGAGCCCTAGCTAATCGATTTAGAAACCAGGCGCTCCCGGCTGGATTATTTCGGCCGGCGCCGCTATGAAGCTGCGAGCCTCACGCCAGCCCGTGTCCCCAGGGAGAAGATCATGACCGTCAGAGTTGCCATCAACGGATTCGGCCGCATCGGCCGCAACATCGTCCGCGCCATTTTCGAATCCGGCCGCACCGACATCGACATCGTCGCCGTCAACGACCTCGGGCCGGTCGAGACCAACGCCCATCTGCTGCGCTACGACAGCGTGCACGGCCGCTTCCCCCACCAGGTCACAGTCGATGGCGATTCCATCAGCATCGGCAAGGAAAAGTTCAAGGTCACCGCCATCAAGGATCCGTCGCAGCTTCCCTGGAAGGATCTCGGCATCGACATCGCGCTCGAATGCACCGGCATCTTCACCGCCCGCGACAAGGCCGCGGCCCATCTCACAGCCGGCGCCAAGCGCGTCATCGTCTCGGCCCCGTCCGACGGCGCCGACCTGACGGTCGTCTATGGCATCAACCATGACCAGCTCACCAAGGACCACATCGTCATCTCCAATGCGTCCTGCACCACCAATTGCCTGGCGCCGCTCGCCGCCGTGCTGCACGAGACCGTCGGCATCGAAAAGGGCATGATGACGACCATCCATTCCTACACCGGCGACCAGCCGACGCTCGACACCATGCACAAGGATCTCTACCGCGGCCGCGCCGCCGCCCTGTCGCAGATCCCCACCTCCACGGGTGCGGCCAAGGCCATCCGGCTGGTGCTTCCCGAACTCAAGGGCAAGCTCGACGGCATCTCGATCCGCGTGCCGACGCCGAATGTCTCGGTGGTGGATTTGAAATTCATCGCCAGGCGTTCGACCACGGTGGAGGAAATCAACAACGCGGTGATCGCCGCCTCCAAGGGCAAGCTCAAGGGCGTGCTCGCCGTCACCTACGATCCCAACGTCTCGATCGACTTCAACCATGATCCGGCTTCCTCGACCATGGCGCTCGACCAGACCAAGGTCATGGACGGCAACTTCGTTTCGGTGCTTTCCTGGTACGACAATGAATGGGGCTTCTCCAACCGCATGGC
>JBKJRE010000025.1:0-4645 GCA_046594775.1 Rhizobiaceae bacterium
TTCCAGAGAGACCTCGAACGAGCGCATTACACCGTCATAGCTGTAGTCGTAGATCTCACGTCGCGTCGGCGTGTCGAAGAATTTGCCGATGCCCGTGCGCTGGTCGGGCCGGCAGGCGGTCAGCAGTCGTCCTGCCTTGGTCGACAGGACGTAGTCGTCTCGCTTGTGGCTGCGCAGGAAGGAATTGAGCCTGGTTTCGGCCAGCCCCAGCCCGTAGAGCGGCGCGGTGTCGAAATAGCGACACCCCCAATCCCACGCTTCGTCCAGAACGGACCTGGCGTCGTCGTCGCTGACAGAACGATAGAGGTTGCCGAGCGGCGCGGATCCGAAGCCAAGCTCCGTGAAGCTAAGCCCGCCATTGTCGATCCTCTGCCAATGCCTTGTTTTCATGAGATTGAGCTTTCCCCCGGCCTTTGCCCTTCGTTTGCACACTAGCACATTGAACGGCCACCAAAAGACACGTAACGCTATTGGACAGTGGCGGCCAGCATTGCTAGCCTCGCCTCAATCTTGCCGGGACGAGGCGGTTGCCGGACATTAAGGGGGAGTTTCGTGCTCAAGGGTATAAATCCACTGCTCAACGCCGATGTGCTTCACGCTCTTGCGGCCATGGGCCATGGCGACGATCTGATTATCGTCGACACCAATTTCCCGGCCGATTCTGTGGCGCGCCATACGCCAGTTGGTCGGCTTCTCCGGATAGGCAACACGTCGGCGGCTGAGGCTGCGAGCGCAATTCTGTCCCTCTATCCGCTGGACAGCTTTGTCGACGATGCCGCAGCACGCATGCAGATGGTCGACAAGCCGGACGAAATTCCCCCGGTCCAACTCGAGGTCCAGAAGGTCATCGATACTGCCGAGGGAAAGAGCTGGCCGATGGTCGGTATCGAGCGCTACGCTTTTTACGAGCGTGCCAAGAAGGCATACTGCATCATCCAGACAGGCGAACGTCGATTTTACGGCTGCATTGCACTCCGCAAAGGCGTCATTCCGCCGTCCTGACGAGACTGATCTGGATCGAAGGCGAAACACCGAGAATTGCGACGACGGTGTGTTCCCCGGCATGCGGCTTAGGTGGTGACCATCTGGTTCGCGCTTATCAAGGGCGTGCCGTCAGATTGCCAGATACTCGTGCCGCAGATCGGTATTTTCGAGCACTTCCTTCGCGCTTCCCCTGAACACCACGGTGCCCGTATCCATGATCACGGCGCTGTCGGAGAGCCTTAGAGCGGCGACCGCATTTTGCTCGACGATGATGGTTGTGATGCCGAGGTCACGTATCTGCTGGACGATCCTTTCGATCTCCTGGACGATGACGGGCGCCAAGCCTTCATAGGGTTCGTCCAGGAACAGTATCTTGATGTCGCGCGCCAGCGCCCGCGCTACGGCCAGCATCTGCTGTTCACCGCCTGAGAGAGTAGTTGCCTCTTGCTTGCGGCGCTCGGCAAGGCGCGGAAAATGCTCGTAGATCCGGTCCAGATCCCAGCCAATTGGCTCCGTCACCTGAGCAAGGATGAGGTTTTCCTCCACGGTGAGGCCGCCAATGATACGCCGGTCCTCTGGCACCAGTTGCACGCCGTGCTTGGCAGCTTGATGCGCCTTCATCTTGTGCAGCGGCGTTCCCTCGAGCCAGATCTCGCCCGACTTCAGGGCAGGGGTGTCGACGCGGGCGAGCGTGCGCAGGGTGGAGGTCTTGCCGGCTCCATTGCGGCCGAGCAGCGACAGGACCTCGCCCTTGTTGATGTCGAAGGACACGCCTTGAACGATGTAGGACTCACCGTAATA
The DNA here is from genome assembly GCA_046594775.1 of Rhizobiaceae bacterium. GTDB lineage: Bacteria > Pseudomonadota > Alphaproteobacteria > Rhizobiales > Rhizobiaceae > CAMYMG01. Next base: position 1,786 of record JBKJRE010000025.1, read on the forward strand.
GGCATGAATATCCTTCACGCTGAAAAACGGCTCGGGGTCGTTTTGGGCCAACTGGAATGCCTTTCCGGAAAGCTCGTCGGGTCCGTGCGCCGAGATGTTCATTCCTGAACCTCGCCAAGATAGGCTTCCTTGACCTTAGGATTGGCGCGAACCTCGTCCGGCGTACCATCGGCGATAATGCGCCCCTGGGCAAGCACGCTCACTTTGTCGGCCAGCGAGAAAACCACCTGCATGTCGTGCTCGATGATGACCTTTGTCATGCCCCGGCTTTTGATGCGCTTCAACAGTTCGATCGTGCTGTTGGTGTCGTGCCGCGACATGCCCGCAGTGGGTTCGTCGAGCAGGAGCAGTCGTGGATTCTGGACAAGACACATGGAAAGCTCAAGGCGGCGTTTGTCGCCGCGCGAAAGGCTTCCTGCCTCGACAAATCGACGGTCCAGAAGACCCACGTCCTCCAGGGCATGTTCCGCCTTTTCGCGGATGTCCTTCTGCCCCGATACGGCCGCAATGGTATTGAAGCGGAACGACCCGTCGCGGCTTGCGAATGCCGGGATCATGACATTTTCAAGCAGACTCAGATTTGCGAAGATCTCCGGTGTCTGAAAGACCCTGCTCACGCCGAGTTGATTGATTTCGTGCGGCTGATGGTTATTCAGCGGTTCGCCGTCGAAAATAACCGATCCCTTGTCCGGCTTGATCCGGCCCACGCAAACGTTGAGCAGAGTGGACTTTCCGGCCCCGTTTGGACCGATGATGGCATGCACTGTTCCTTCCTCGACCTGTAGGTCGACGTCGGAAAGCGCGCGCAGACCGCCAAAATTCTTGTGCACGTCGGCGACATGCAGGACGATGTTGCGGGTGCTCATCGGTTACTCCGCCGCCTGCGTCTGGGTAACAGGAACATCGCTCCCCCCGTTCCCTCGTGAGTTCATTGAACTCCAGATCCGCCTCAGTCCTTCCATGATGCCGCCAGGCAGGAAGACCACGATCAGCATGAAGACGATGCCGAGAGTGAGGTTCCAGCCGTCGCCGACGAACAGTGAGAGAAAGGAAACCAGCGGGTCCTGGATCGGATCCGGCAGAAAGTTCAAGAATCCGTGCAGCGTGCGGTCGTTGAATGAGGAGAAGATATTCTCGAAATATTTTATCACGCCAGCGCCCAGTATCGGGCCGACGAGTGTGCCGGCGCCGCCGAGTATCGTCATCAGCACGACTTCACCCGATGCTGTCCATTGCATGCGTTCCGCGCCGACAAGAGGATCGGTAGCCGCCATCAAGGCGCCAGCGAGACCCGCATAGAGGCCCGAAATGACAAACGCGGAAAGCAGGTAGGGCCGGGTGTTGAATCCCGTGTAGCGCATGCGGGTTTGGTTAGACTTGATGCCGCGCAGCATCATGCCGAATGGCGAGCGAAAAATACGCATGGCAAAGAAGAAGCAGATGATCAGCGCCACCGCGCAGAGGTAGAAGCCGGCATAGCCGCCGCCGCTGATGTCGATACCGAACAGGCTGGCGCGAGGCAGGCCCAGTCCCGGCGTGACGAAGAGGGCGTCGATCACGCGCGGGTCCTGACGCGACAGCTGCAGCCCGGTTTCTCCGTTCGTCAGCGGCGTAAGCACCGAATATGCCAGATTGTAACTCATCTGGGCGAAGGCGAGCGTCAGAATCGAGAAATAGATGCCGGAGCGGCGCAGGCAGACGTAGCCGATCGCAAGCGAGAAAATGCATGCGAAGACCATGGCGAAGAGGATCGCTGGCAGGACGTTCATCGTGAGGAGCTTGAACGACCACATCGCCGCATAGGAGCCCACTCCAAGAAAGGCGGCGTGGCCAAATGACAGGTAGCCGGTCAGCCCGAACAGGATGTTGAAGCCAAGAGCAAAAATGCCGAAGATGCAGAATTTCTGCATCAGAGCCGGGTAGGCAGCCCCGAAAGGTTGCAGCAGGATCGGCCCGGCCAGCACAACGGCGGAAAAGCCCGCCAGCAGCAGCCAGTCATTGCGTGACAGGTTTCCGAACATGTCAGTCCTCCATCACGCCTTTGCGGCCCATCAGACCTCGCGGCATGGTCAAAAGGACCACAACCGCGATGAGATAGATGATGATCTGATCGATGCCCGGCAGTATCGACTTGATCTCGTTCATCGAGGCAAAGGACTGCAGTATGCCGAGGAGAAAGCCGGCCACCACGGCGCCGACGAGCGAACCCATGCCGCCGACCACCACGACAACAAATGACAGCACCAGAAACTCCATGCCCATGTGATAGTCCGGCGGCAGGATGGGCGTATACATCACGCCCGCTATTCCAGCCACAACCGCCGCCAGTCCGAACACGACGGTGAAACGCCGTTCGATATCGATGCCCAGCAGGCCGACAGTCTCGCGATCGCGCATGCCGGCGCGCACCACCATTCCGTAGGTGGTGAACTGCAGGAACGCCATCACCCCGCCGATCACCACCAGCGAGAACAGCAGGTAAATCAGCCTCCACCACGGATAGGGCAAGGCGTCTCCCATGCCGAGCAGCGTTCCGACATAGGCGGTTCCACTGAATTCGGCTGGCGCTGCCTGCGGAATTGGGTTGGCGCCGTAAAAATGCTTGATGATCTCCTGGATGACGATGGCGAGGCCGAAGGTCACCAGAATCTGGTCGGCATGGGGGCGCTTGTAGAAATACTGGATCAGGCCGCGCTCGATGGCGATGCCTATTCCAAGCATGACCGGGATAGCCACGATTACCGAGACCGGTACCGAATAGTTGTGAAGAATGGCGCCAAAATCGCCAAGCCATGCCTGTACATAAGGAGTCCGGATTTCGAGCGGCGATCCCCATGCCGTGGTCTGGTTGGGGTCAACG
>JBKJRE010000079.1:0-6922 GCA_046594775.1 Rhizobiaceae bacterium
GTGCAAACGGAAGAAGGTTTGATCGCGTTTCGGGACTATCACACGTGGTACCGGATCACGGGATCGCCTGCATCCGGAAAACTGCCCCTGGTCGTGGTGCATGGCGGACCTGGCTGCACCCATGACTATGTCGATTCCTTCAAGGACATCGCGGCCCTCGATGGCCGCGCGGTGATCCACTACGACCAGCTCGGCAACGGCAATTCGACCCGCTTGCCCGACAAGGGCGCCGACTTCTGGACAGTGTCGCTGTTCCTTGACGAACTGGACAATCTGCTCGGCCGTCTGGGAATCAAGGACCGCTATGCACTGCTCGGCCAGTCGTGGGGCGGGATGCTGGGGGCAGAACATGCCGTTCGCCGACCACAGGGACTGAAGGCGCTGGTGATTGCCAATTCGCCGGCGAACATGCGGACCTGGGTGGCAGAAGCCAACCGGCTGCGTCGCGAGCTGCCACAGGACGTCCAGAACACCCTGCAACGGCATGAGGAGACCGGTACGATCACCGATCCGGAATACCTCGCCGCGTCGCGCGTGTTCTACGACCGGCACGTTTGTCGCGTCGTTCCCTGGCCACCGGAGGTGGCGCGCACGTTTGCGATCATGGACGAGGACAATACCGTCTATCGCCACATGAATGGCCCGACGGAATTCCATGTGATCGGAACGCTGAAAGATTGGACGATCGAGGATCGGCTGCCACTTGTCGCGGCGCCTACCCTGCTGATCTCGGGCAGGTTCGACGAGGCTACGCCGGAAGTGATCCGGCCCTATGCCGAGCGCGTACCCGACTGCCGCTCGGTGGTCTTCGGCAGGTCGAGCCACATGCCGCATGTCGAGGAAAGGGCGGCGTGCATGTCGTTGGTGTCGAGCTTCCTGACAGCAGTCAAGTGAGGCTCCGACTGAGTGTAACCTAGTATCCAACGCCTAGAACGCTGCAAACCGGTGCTGTGCGCGCCTTTAGCTGCGCCTGGAGGAGATTGAGTCCCTTGGATTACCAAGCAGCATACCGGGAAACTCGCCCCTGAGTTTCAGCCACATTCGCTAGCGCTGCACGAGAGTTCCGGTTTTCAAATGCAGCCTGTATCGGTCCGCGCGAAAATGAAGAATGGCATACTCCACCGGTGACCCGTCAAAGGCTTCGGACCGACGTCGCACGACAAGGACCGCAGCTCCGGCTGGCACTTGAAGTTCTCCAACCATATCACCCTCAGCCAGGGCCGCTTCGATGGTCTCACGCGCGCCTGTGAGCTCAACCCCGCACTTCTCATTCAGCCAGCGATACAACGAATTGTGATTGAGATCATCTGCCGTAGGCAGCGGCGCATCACCGAAAACGTTGAACGGTATCCACGACAGCGCAAGCCCGACCGGTTGGTCGTCCGCCTTGAGCACTCGGCGAGAATGATAGACTGTCGCATTGGCTCTTAGACCGAGCGCATCACTCGCCTCGAGATTAACCCTCCCCCGCCCGGCGAAGACTGTATTGTATGATGGCCGCAGCCCCCTCTGTCGCATGTCATCGGAGAAGCCGTACATTTCGATGGCAGGCTGCTCCACACGGGGGCCAAGCACGATCGAGCCCTTACCGGATTTGCGAACGATCAAGCCTTCCTGCTCGAGGCTGTTCAGCGCCGTACGAGAGGTTGAACGGCTGATGCCGAACGCCTGGTTGAGCTGGGTTTCAGACGGCAGCGCGTCGCCAGCTACGAAGGTCCCGTCAACGATCGCCCGCCGCAATCGCTCAGCAATCTGAAACCAAAGCGGGAGGGGACTAGACTCTTGAAGCGGTTTGTTCCACATTTCAGTCATATCGTACGAACGTCATGACATTTGGAGGCGCAACGGTAAACCGAAATTCTCGTCGATGCACCTCCAGCCGCTTCGGCTCGTCCTTTCGGCTCTTGGTGGGTGGAGATCAGGTACGGGGCGTAGCAATAGCGCACATCGCCACCGGAGGAAAGATGATCAAACCCATGCGACTGCCACCAGTTTCCAAAGCGGCAAGCGTGGCGCCAATCGGCGGACGTCCGGATGAACGCAGCAAGTCCCAATTCGGGCATCGATCAGAAGCTACCGGGCGTTTCGCCGACCGATCTTTGGCGTTCTGAATACAACTACAACAAACCAAGAAGGGCGGCCAACACCCTCACCAACCAGTCCACCTGAAAGGGGAATTCCATGTTATCCAAGCTAATACTCACTCTGTCTGTCGCGCTGCTCGCGCCTGTTGCTGCGCACGCGCAGGAAAAACAGGCGATATCGGGCAAGACCTGCGAAGAACTGCTCGTTCAGTACAAGAAGCTGCCGTTCACTGACATCCTTCCGCTTGATGAAGGCCCGATCGCCATCGATGGAGAGACGAGAGACATAACCATCGGCTTCTCGCAGACTGCATTTAATCATCCCTGGCGCGTGTCCATGCTGGAATCGCTCCAAGCAGAAGCCTGCCGCCACCCCAACGTCAAGCTCATCGTTCTCGATGGCAACGTTGACGTGGCAAAGCAAAGCAACGACGTTCGCGACCTCCTAGTACGGGGTGTGGATGCAGTCCTGCTCAGCCCAGTCGAATCGGCCGCCCTCGTTCCTGCCGCCCGCGCGGTCTCGGATGCCGGCATACCACTCATCGTCATGGACCGTGACGTCCCCTCCGAAAAGACCCTGTTCATCGGCCAGAGCAACATCACCATGGCCGAGCAAGTGGCCGAGAAAATGGCCCAGGACCTTGGCGGCAAGGGAAACATAGTCGTCCTTACCGGCCTCAAAGGCTCCTCGCCTGCCGTCGACCGCAACAAGGGCATGGAGAATGTGCTTGCGAAATTTCCGGATATCAAGGTCGTCGCCGTGGGCGACGCGCAATGGATCCGCGAACCTGCAGTGCCGCTCATGGAGGATTTCCTGACGGCCCACTCGGATATCAGCGCAGTCTTCTCGCACGCCGAAGAATCTTCCTGGGGCGCGCAACTGGCTATTGCACGGGCGAACCGCTGCAACGACGGCATTCGCCACTATACGTTCGACGGTTCGAATGCCGGATTCAAGTCGGTCAAGGAAGGCACATTCGGCGCTGACGGCAACTATACGCCCTTCATTGCCGACATCGGACTGCGCGCCGCGATTTACAAGTTGACGGGCAAGGACATTCCCGGCGCCGACAGCTACGATATGCCTGGAACCCGCCTTCTGCTGCCCGATTCCCCGACGGTAGTCGCTGACAACGCCGACGAATGGATCGGCCGCGGTTGGGGCGATTTTGAACCGACACCCGATCCTTGCAAGAAGTGAGCCATGGATGCCTGTCCGGCCGGACGGGCATCCACTTCTCGGGACGGAAAGCCATGCCCTTTGACCAGACCAGACTGCTGCTCGAAGCGCAGGGACTGACCAAGAGCTTCGACGGCAACGTCGTCCTCAGTGACGTTGACCTCAAGCTTCACGCTGGCGAAGTGCATGCGATCGTCGGCGAAAACGGGGCCGGCAAATCGACACTGATCAAGACGCTTGGCGGCGTGCATCGCGGGGACGGCGGCAAGCTCTTTCTCGAAGGAAAGGCAACGATCCTTCGCTCTCCGGCAGATGCGATCGATCGCGGCATTGTCGTTATCCATCAGGAATTGTCGCTCGCGCCTCACCTTTCAGTTGCCGAGAACATCTTTCTTGGACATTTTCCCCGTACGCGCCTGGGCTTCGTCGATCGTCGCAGGATGAAAAACGAGACGGCTGACCTGCTCCAACGCCTTCATATCGATATCGACCCGCGAACGCTGGCAGTAGATCTTTCCATCGCACAGCAGCAGATGATCGAGATCGCCAAGGCGATTTCGTTCAACGCCAAGGTGCTGATACTTGATGAGCCAACCGCCGTTCTTGACGAGTCGATGGTCGACACGCTTTTCGACCTCGTTGCCAAGCTCAAATCCGAGGGCCTGGCGATCGTCTTCATTTCGCATCATCTCGAGGAGATTTTCCGCATCGCCGATACGGTGACCGTGCTGCGCGACGGAAAATGCACTGGCTTGAGCGCCGTCGCGGACATCGATCAGGACTGGCTCGTCTCCAAGATGATCGGACGCGATTTCCCAAAGTTCTCGGCGGGCATGCGCACAATCGGCGAGCCTGCGCTGGAGGTGAGAAACCTGACGCTGTCCGGCGTCTTCGACGATATCTCCTTCACCGCTCACCAAGGCGAGATTGTCGGGCTCGCCGGCCTGGTAGGCGCGGGTCGGACCGAGGTGGCGCAGGCCATCTGCGGCGTCAAGCGCCCCACGTCGGGAGAGGTTTGGATATTCGGTCGAAAGGTAAGGCTACGGAACCCAAAGGCGGCGATCCGCCTCGCCATGGCTTATGTCAGTGAGGACCGCAAGAAACTTGGCCTGCTTCCCAACCGCCCGGCCAGAGAAAACACAACCATATCGAAGCTGTCGCGCTTCCGCAGTTTCGGTTTTCTCCGCCTCGGCAGGGAGCGCGTCTATGTGGGGGACATGATCCGCAAGCTCGACATCCGCTTGCCTGGCATGGATGCGGAAATCCGTACGCTCAGCGGTGGCAATCAGCAGAAAGTCTTGATCGGCCGAGCGCTTGCGGTGGACCCACGGATACTGATCTTTGACGAACCGACGCGCGGCGTCGACATCGGCGCCAAGAGCGAAATCTATGCCATCATTGAACAGCTAGTCTCCGTGGGAATTTGCGTGATCCTGATCTCGTCGGAATTGGAGGAGATCCTTCGCCTGTCCGACAAGGTCGTTGTCCTGCGCCGCGGGCGCATCGCAACCACACTCAGTCGCGAGGAAGCAAGTGAATCCACTATCATTCATGCAGCGGCCCTCGCTGGCTGATCAGCAATCGGACAGGACGCGATGACAACTGCATTTTCTTCGAACGTGGCTTCTTTTGCCAGAATTTGGCGACGAGTCGGTGTGTTGGCCGCTCTCGTCCTGCTGGTCATCGCAGCATCCATGCTGTCAGATCGTTTCCTGTCGCTGCCCAACATGCTCAACATACTGCGCCAGGTGGCCATCGTCGGCATTCTCGCCATCGGCATGACCTTCGTGATCCTGACGAAAGGCATAGATCTCTCGGTCGGATCGCTGCTGGGCATATCCGTAGTAATCTATGCCGGCATATTAGAGAACCACAGTATGGCGGTCGCGATCCCTCTGGGGCTTGGGGCTGCGATGCTTGCCGGCCTGGTAAACGGCGTCGGCGTCGCATGGGCGCGCATACCGCCCTTCATCATGACGCTCGGCATGCTGTCTTTCGCCAGAGGCCTTGCATTTATCTATACGGGCGGCACGCCGATACCGATACTCAACGAGAACTTTTACTACCTCGGAAACGGCTACGTAGCCGGCGTACCAATCCCCTCTCTTTTCTTACTCGCAGTGCTGGCAGTAAGCGCGGTCGTCCTGTCCCTAACCCCGTTTGGCCGCAGTATCTACGGGATCGGCTCCAACGAGGAGGCCGCGCGTCTTTCCGGCGTCCCTGTCAACATCTACAAGGTCATCGTATACGCCATCTCGGGGCTCGTGTCGGGCCTTGCCGGGTTGGTCTATGCGTCCCAGCTCAGCATCGGTACGCCGATCGCCGGACAAGGCTATGAGCTTGATGCAATTGCGGCGGTCGTCGTTGGCGGCACATCCCTGTTCGGCGGCAAAGGCACGGTCGCCGGCACATTTATCGGAACGCTAATCATCGGCGTGCTCGCAAACATCCTGAATCTCACGGGCGTCGATCCCTACGTGCAGCAGCTCTTCAAGGGCGCACTGATCGTGATCGCAGTGTATGTCATGTCGCGGAGCGACAGAGGTTGAGCATGCTGGACACTCCTGTCGCATCATCTGCGCTGCTGGCTTCCGCGCTCTTGAAGCTGGATGGGGATATCGAAAAGCTCCAGCCGATCGTGGACCGCCACATTACCGAGGACAGGATTGCCCACTATCTCCGGGCAATCGCGGATACGCCTGCACCATCAACGGCGGCAAGCGCCATGCGCGGCCCTTTGCTTCGAGAGCTTTTGGGCTCGGATGGGGCGCTGGGGGAACGGCTCGTCCTGGACAGCAACTATTCCAATACGGGCAGTACGGTTATCCTGACGGGCGACGCCACCGATGCAAAACCGCTTTGGTACTTCGCGCACCTCGATACTATCAGCTACCTCGTCAAACCCAGGGACGGCGAGCGTTATCCGCTCATCCCATTCTGCTATCATCTTACGGAAGAAGGCCAGCGTGACGCGCTCTGCTACCGGTTCGATCTTGGCCGCGCCGGCTATATGGCCGTCGCTGAAGGCGCTCTCGAGTCCGAAGCAGGCCTGCCCTATTTCCGACCGAAGGGTGATGCCTTCAAGATTGAAAGTGGCGATCGAATCGTTCCAGTCGCTCCCTGTATCTCCGGCCGAGATGGCAATTGGACTGGTCATTTCGACAATGCAGGCGGCGTCGCCGCCCTTGCCGTCGCTGCTCCCGTTCTCGCACAAGCGGGCTTCGAAGCCATGCTTGCCTTCCCGGACGAAGAGGAAGGACCGAAGGGATCAGGGAACCAGATCATCGGGCGGGGGGGCTCCCGCATCATCGATCGCCTGGCAGCACCCGACCTAGCGGTAGTCATTGACATGCAGCAGGCCGGCGACGGCAACCGTACCGAGGAAGCGAGCGGCAACAGCGTCCGACTTGGGAAAGGTGCGGTGCTCAGCGAATTCGCAAGCCTCGGGCGCGGGGCCGTAACGCCGCCCCATCTTCTTGGAATAGCCCGCAAACTTGTGCAGCTGATCGGCAAGCGCGACGTGAAGATTCAAGAGCCACAGAGCAGCTACACGTCACGCAGCGACGATGTGAGCGTGATGTTGAAGACCCCAAACATCCTTCTTCTAGGCTTCCCCGGTCTCGACCGCCATTTCGACACTGGGCTGCCCGGGGCGAAC
>JBKJRE010000080.1:0-11900 GCA_046594775.1 Rhizobiaceae bacterium
TGGACAATGGTCCCGGACGCCGGCTGAGGAGAGCTATGCAGCCCTTATGACCAATATGGGGCGCCGATTCATTCATTCTAGCATTAAATTTGAGTAAGGTTGAGACATTCGCGGACGGCCAAGCTGCGGTTCAGCGCAGGTTTTCCATCTCCCGGATGCGCCGGGCGCTGGCGTGATCCAGCCGCCGGGTCAATTCGCCAACCAGCGTCTCGGCGACGACGAATAGAGCTGCCGAGGAGTCCCACGGCGACGGCGCTTCGGTGCGTCCAGCCACAGTATGGCGTGCGAAGCGGGCGATTGGCGAAAGCCATTGATCGGTGAACAGCACGATCTGGACGCCCCGCGCCTGTGCGGTTTCGGCGAGCCGCAGCAGACTTTCCTGATAACGCCGGATGTCGAAGATCAGCAGCACATCGCGCTTGTCCAGGTCGATGAGCCGGTCGCGCCAGTTGCTCTCCTGGCCTGCCAGGTGAAAAATGTTGGGCCGGATGATCGCCAGATGCGCGGCCATGTAGCGGGCCACCGGATCGGTAAACCGTCCGCCAATCAGCATCGCCTTGGACCGAGGATTGCACAGCAGCGTGACGATGTCGGCGATCTGCTTTTCGGAAACATGGCGGAACGTCTCGCGGATATTGTCGAGCGTCGCTTCCACGGTTGCCGACAGCGTGCCGGTCGGGGGTTGCAAATGTGCGGCGCGAAAGGCCGGCGACTGCAGTTGGGCCGCCAGTTCGTTTTGCAGCGCAGCCTGAAATTCCGGGTAGTTGGCAAAGCCGATGCGGGCGACGAAACGCAGGATCGTCGGCGAACTGACGCCTGCCGCCTGCGAGAATTCAGCGACCGTCTTCAGGCCGATAAGAGGATAGCTGGCAATCAGCGCCTGGGCCGCGCGCCGCTCGCCGGCTGGCATCGCGTCGATCCGTTTGGCGATCAGTTCGGAAATGCTTGCTGCCATTCTGTACCCCGGCCAACGCGCCCGTGTCGTCGCCCAGTTGGCGGACGAGGCCGCGAAAAACCCGTTTGACAAAGCCGTTGCGTACGTATCAGATCATCCATGAGGGCAAATTGAAACAAAAATCGTACTATACGATACGATGAGGATGAAGCGGCAAAGCATGACTTCTGGGCGCAGCTGTTCCGATTCCGGTCAATTGCCGGTTCGCATCGCGAACCGCGATGGCGGCTCGCCTTTCGTGCTGACCTGCGACCACGCCTCCAACTTCCTGCCGCCGCAATACGGAACCCTTGGCCTCGCGCCATCTGAGATGTCGCGGCATATCGCCTGGGATCCTGGCGCCCTGCCCGTTGCCGGTTTGATGGCCGAAATGCTCGACGCGCCGCTCGTCGCCTCCGGCCTGTCGCGCCTGTTGATCGATTGCAACCGGCCGCTGGATGCACCTGACCTGATCCCGGGCGTCAGCGAGACCACGCTCATTCCTGATAATACCGATCTCTCTGCTGCCGACCGCGAGCGCCGGATCGCCTTGTCGTGGGCGCCTTTTCATCAGGCGGTTGACGCGGTGATTGAAGCACGGCAGGCGCGCCGCAGGCCGACGGTCCTTGTTTCGATCCATTCCTTCACGCCCGTCTATCACGGCAAGAACCGGCCTTGGGAGATCGGCATCATCCATGACGATGATCGGCGCGTCGCTGACCCGCTGGTTGCGGCGCTGCGCGGGATCGTCGGACTTACCGTCGGCGTCAACGAACCCTATTCGCCGGCCGACCGGGTCTATTTCACGCTGGAGAAGCACGCGCGGTCGCGCGGACTGCCCTGCGCGATGATCGAGATCCGAAACGATGAAATCGCCGATCCGGCGGGGCAGCAGAAATGGGCGGCCTTGCTTGCGGGGATCTTTTCAGGGCTTGTAGACACGACTTCCGGCGAGAATGGCGTCGGGCAGCGGGCGGGCTGACCGCTCCATGCACGATGAATTGTTCGTTCGACTTGCGCGATCGGATAGTGGTCTCAATTAGGGTGCCCTAGCGGCGCGGCGGAGTGGAAGAGCATGGCTGGAAATATGACGTTTGAGCAATTGAAGAAGGCCGTCGGCTCGGGCGAGATCGATACGGTGCTCACCTGCGCCGCCGACATGCAGGGCAGGCTCATCGGAAAGCGGTTTCTCGCCAGCTTTTTCGTCGAGTCCGCCTATGACGAGTCGCATGGCTGCAATTACCTGCTGGCCAACGATATCGATATGGAAGCGGTGCCCGGTTACAAGGCGGCTAGCTGGTCCAAGGGCTATGGCGATCTGGTCATGAAGTCTGATCTTTCGACGATCAGGGTCGTGCCGTGGCTCGAAAAGACGGCGATGGTGCTTTGCGATCTGCAGGACCCGGAGACACATGTGGACCTGGCGCACTCGCCCCGGGGCATCCTTCGCCGCCAGATCGCTCGCCTCACGGAGAGAGGCTACCTCGGCTATTTCGCGTCCGAACTCGAATTCTACCTGTTCAGCGAGACCTACGATTCAGCACGCGCCAAGCATTGGCAGAACCTCGAGACGGCATCGCCCTATATCGGCGACTATCTGATCGGCATCACCACCAAGGAAGAAGGCGTGATGCGCCGGCTGCGCAACGAGATGCAGGCGGCAGGCATCCCGATCGAAAACTCCAAGGGCGAAGCGGGGCCTGGCCAGGAAGAAATAAACGTCCGCTATGCCGAAGCGCTTGAGACGGCCGACCGCCACGTGATCCTGAAGAACGGCGCCCGCGAGATAGCCAGCCAGGAAGGCAAGTCGATCTCCTTCATGTCCAAATACCATTACGACTTCGCCGGAAACTCCAGCCACATCCACAATTCGCTGTGGAGCTTGGATGGAAAGACGCCGCTCTTTTACGACAAGAACAGTGACTGGACATTGTCGACGCTTGGACAACAGTGGGCGGCCGGCCAGCTTAAATACGCAAGGGAGTATACGGCGCTCCTGGCGCCCTACATCAACTCATACAAGCGGTTTCAATCGGGAAGCTGGGCGCCGACCCGCATCATCTGGAGCCGCGACAACCGCACCGCCGGCTTCCGGCTCTGCGGCGAGGGCACCAAGGGCATCCGCATGGAGTGCCGCATCGGCGGCGCCGATCTCAATCCCTACCTTGCTTTCGCCGCGCTGATCGCCGCCGGACTCGCCGGCATCGACGAGAAGCTCGAGCTTCAGAAGCCTTTCGTCGGCGACGCCTACCAGGCGGCGAAGCTGCCGGAGATACCGAAGACGTTGCGCGACGCCACCGAGGCGATGGCCAAGTCGAAGATGCTGAAGGCCGCGCTCGGCGAGGACGTCATCGAGCACTATTTGCACACCGCGCGCTGGGAGCAGCTGGAATACGACCGCCGCATCACCGACTGGGAACTGCACAGGGGATTTGAGAGGTACTAGTAGGTAGTAAGATACTATGCTAGTCTGCTGCGCAGCGAGGGGCCCGCGATGACCGAAGGAACCAAGTATCATCCGTTGTACGAGTTCCTGCTCTTTTCCGGCCAGGGGGAGAAGACGATGACGTTCGCGGAGATCGAAGCTATCATCGATGCCCGGCTTCCGCCGTCGGCGCGCCGCCGCGAGGAATGGTGGAGCAACAACGCCAGCGGGCACAGCCAGGCTCGCGCCTGGCTGCGCGCAAACTACAAGGCCGGAGGCGTCGACTTGGCAAAAGAGACGATCACCTTCAGGCTGGAAGGCTGGCCCGACGGGTATTCGAAGATCAAATGGCCACCGGTCGGCAAGGACGATGCTACGGCGGGCATCGAGGAGACCGGTCAGAAGGAATACGTCGCGTCGAAAAGCCATCCACTCTTTGGCATATGGGCCGGCAAGGTGACGCTGTTGCCTGACTTCGACTACACAAAGCCAGCATTCGACATGGACGACGCATCTTGACCGGCAAACTGCTGCTCGACACCTGTGCGATCATCTGGATCGCGGCCAACGAACCGATCAGGCCGGAGGCGAAGTCTGCGATCGATGCAGCGGTGAATGGCGACCACAAGGTCCGCGTTTCGCCGATATCGGCTTGGGAACTGGGTCTGCTGAGCGCCAAGGGCCGCATGCCGACCGCTATGCCACCCTCGACAATGTTCCGCGATGTCGCCATGGCGGAAGGCGTCAGGGTGGAGGCGCTGTCGCCGGATGTCCTGATAGCCTCCTCTTTCCTACCAGGAACGCTGCATCGAGACCCGGCTGATCGAATCCTCATCGCGACCGCGCGCGCACAGGGTCTCACCATAGTGACTCGCGACCGCATCATTCTTGAATACGCCGAACAGGGCCATGTGCGGGCCATAGTCTGCTGAACAACTGGAGACACCCTTGGAAATCATCAAGCTCATTTCCCCCATTGACGGCTCGATCTATATCGAGCGTCCCGTCGCCAGCGACCAGGCCATCAATGCGGCCGTAGAGCGCGCCAGAGCCGCGCAGGTCGACTGGGCGCAGACGCCGATCGCCGAGCGCGGCAAATATCTGCTGGCCATGCTCGAGGCGCTGGTCGCCATGAATGACGAGATCGTGCCCGAGCTTGCCTGGCAGATGGGCCGGCCGACGCGCTATGGCGGCGAAAAGGGCGGCGTCGAGGAGCGCACGCGATACATGGTGGCGCTGGCCGAAAAGGCGCTGGCGCCCTTCATCCCCGAAGACCGCCCTGGCTTTCGCCGCTACCTCAAGAAGCAGCCGCTCGGCATCGTCCTGGTCATTGCGCCATGGAACTATCCGTTCCTGACCGCCGTCAATTCCATCGTGCCGGCGCTGATGGCCGGCAATGCCGTGATCCTCAAGCATGCCGCGCAGACGCTGCTCGTCGGCGAGCGTTTCCAGGCAGCCTTCGACAAGGCCGGCCTGCCCAAGGGTCTGTTCCAGAACATCGTCCTCAACCACGCCCAGACCGAAAAGCTGCTCGGTTCCGGCAAGATCGATCACTGCAACTTCACCGGATCGGTCGGCGGCGGCCGCGCCATCGAGAAGGCGGCGGCCGGCACTTTCATGACGCTTGGACTGGAGCTTGGCGGCAAGGACCCGGCCTATGTGCTGCCGGACGCCAAGATGGATCACGCCATCGCAAATCTGGTCGACGGCGCCTTCTACAATTCGGGCCAGTGCTGCTGCGGCATCGAGCGCGTCTACGTGCACGAGACGGTCTATGACGAGTTCATCGACGGCTTCATCGCCGAGACCAGGAACTATGTCGTGGGCAATCCGCTCGATGCGGCGACCACCATGGGGCCGATGGCGCAGGCGCGCTTCGCCTACGCCATCCGCGAGCAGAAGGCCGAGGCGCTGCGCAAGGGCGCGACGGCCAATATCAACATGAGCGTCGACAAGGACAAGGCCGGCTCGCCCTACATCGCGCCGGAAGTGCTGACCGACGTCGACCACCAGATGAGCGTCATGCGCGAGGAAAGTTTTGGACCGATCGTCGGCATCATGAAGGTACGCAACGACGAGGAGGCCATCGCCCTGATGAACGACAGCCCCTACGGCCTGACCGCGTCGATCTGGACCACCGACACCGATCATGCGGCCACCATCGGCGACCGGATCGAAACCGGCACCGTGTTCATGAACCGCTGCGACTATGTCGATCCGGGGCTCGTCTGGACCGGCGTCAAGGACACCGGCAAGGGCGGCGCCATGTCTGTCGTCGGCTATGAAAACCTGACACGGCCGAAATCCTATCATCTGCGCGAAGCAATCTGATCCTCCCGAAAGAGCACCCGATGACCAACCTCGTTTCCAAATGGAACTACCCCACCACCGTGCGCTTCGGCGCCGGGCGCATAGCCGAACTGCCGGATGCGCTGGCCTTTGCCGGTATCAATCGACCGCTATTCGTCACCGATCCTGGACTGGCGAAACTGCCGGTCGTCGCCTTGACGCTGAAAATTCTGGACGGCGCCAAGATCCCCTACGGCGTGTTTTCCGACGTCAAGGCCAACCCGGTCGGATCCAATCTCGACGCCGGCGTCGCCGTGTTCAGGAAGGGCAAGCATGACGGCGTCATCGGCTTCGGCGGCGGCTCGGCGCTCGACCTCGGCAAGCTGATCGCCTTCCAGGCCGGCCAGACCCGGCCGATCTGGGATTTCGAGGATGTCGGCGACTGGTGGACGCGCGCTGATGCCAACGCCATCGCACCGATCGTCGCTGTGCCGACCACCGCCGGGACCGGGTCGGAAGTGGGGCGCGCCGGCGTGCTGACGAACGAGGCGACGCACACCAAGAAGATCATCTTCCACCCAAAGCTTTTGCCCGCCATCGTCATTGCCGATCCGGAACTCACCACCGGCATGCCGGCCTTCATCACCATCGGCACCGGCATGGACGCGCTGGCGCATTGCCTCGAGGCCTATTGCGCGCCGGGATTTCATCCGATGGCCGACGGCATTGCGCTGGAGGGCATGCGGCTGGTGCTGGAAAACCTGCCCGAGGCAGTCGCCAACGGCAAGGACATCACCGCCCGCGCCAACATGATGGCCGCAGCCGCCATGGGCGCCACCGCCTTCCAGAAAGGTCTGGGCGCGATCCATTCGCTGTCGCACCCGATCGGTGCGCTCTACGACACGCATCATGGCATGACCAATGGCGTCTTCATGCCCTATGTGCTGGCGTTCAACCGACCGGCGGTCGAAGAGCGCATTGCGCGCGCCGCCGCCTATCTCGGCATCAAGGGCGGCTTCGACGGTTTCGCCAAGGCCATTCTCAAGCTGCGCAAGGACCTGAAGGTGCCGCATTCCCTGCCGGACCTGATCAAGGGGCTCGACATGGACAAGAAGCGCAAGCTGCTCATTGCGGAGATGGCGGTGGCCGACCCGAGCACCGGCGGCAATCCGGTCAAGCTGACCAAAAAGGCGGCTTTGGGGCTGCTTGAAAGCTCAATTGCCGGAACGGTTTGAAACGGAAAACTCATTAGCCGGAAAAAGACCGTCAGGGCGATTGCTTCAACCGGTTAAAAGGAGTTAAGTTTTCAGGCCTCGGGGGTTCCGGCAGTCGGCTTCATCCGACTGTCACACGATAGCGGTAACCGCATCGCAGGCGTCAACTGGCGTCAGTTTAACGGAGAGATCACATGTTCAAGTTCACGGGGAAGCTTCTTTCCCTTTCGGCGGCGTCGCTCATGGTGACGACGGCTTTTGCTTCGGCGCAGTCCATGGACGAATTGGTTGCAGCCGCGAAGACGGAAGGCCAGCTCACGACGATTGCCCTGCCGCATGACTGGTGCGGCTACGGTGGCGTCATCGAGGGTTTCAAGGCCAAGTATCCCGAGATCACCGTCAATGAACTCAATCCAGATGCCGGTTCGGCCGACGAAGTCGAGGCGATCAAGGCAAACAAGGACAACAAGGGCCCGCAGGCGCCTGATGTCATCGATGTCGGTCTTTCCTTCGGTCCTTCGGCAATGGCCGAAGGCCTGTTGCAGCCTTACAAGGTATCGACCTGGGACTCGATCCCGGACGGCGCCAAGGATGCCGAAGGTCACTGGTACGGCGACTACTACGGCGTCATGTCGCTGATCGTGAACAAGGATCTGGTGGCCAATACGCCGGCCGACTGGCCGGATCTCCTGAAGCCTGAATATTCCGGTCAGGTCGCCCTTGCGGGTGATCCGCGCGCCTCGAACCAGGCAATCCTGGGTGTTCTGGCGGCAGGTCTGGCCAGCGGCGCTGCGGCCGGCAAGGCGGCTGGCGAGAAGGGGCTGGAGTTCTTTGCCGAACTCAACAAGGGCGGCAACTTCGTGCCGGTCATCGGCAAGGCCGGAACGCTGGCCCAGGGCTCGACCCCGATCATGGTGATGTGGGATTACAACGCGCTTGCCGCCAAGGACACGCTTGCCGGCAATCCTCCGGTCGAGGTCGTCGTGCCGAAGTCCGGCGTTCTCGCAGGCGTCTACGTGCAGGCGATCAGCGCCTATGCGCCGCATCCGAACGCCGCCAAGCTGTGGATGGAATATCTCTATTCCGACGAAGGGCAGCTCGGCTGGCTGAAGGGATATTGCCACCCGATCCGCTTCAACGACATGGTCAAGCGCGGCGTTGTTCCGCAGGACCTGCTGGACAAGCTGCCGCCGGCTGCTTCCTACGAAGCCGCCTATTTCCCGACGCTTGACGAAGTCAATGCCAACAAGGAAGCGGTCACCGCCGGCTGGGATGCCGTCGTCGGCGCCAACGTTCAGTAACTTTTCTCACTGAAGCAACGCCCGTTCCGCATTCTGCGGGACGGGCCGTTCTGGGCCCGACTGCCAGCAGCGACCGGATGACAATTCAGACGCCTACAGCCTCGAAAACAATCATGAGTCGGCTGCCGCTGAAATGGCTTGGCGTGGCGCCTTTCCTGCTCTTCGTGACGCTCTTCCTGTTCCTGCCGACGATGAACATTGTCATCGGCGCGTTCCGCAATCCGGCAGGCGAGTTCACGCTGGCCAATATTCAGGGCCTGAACACTCCGTCGATCATTTCCGCCTACTGGATATCCATCAAGATCAGCCTGGCGTCGGCCATTCTCGGCTGCCTGATCGGCTTTGCCGTCGCCGCCGCGGTGACGCTTGGCCGGCTGCCGCGATGGATACGGTCGCCGCTGCTGACCTTTTCCGGCGTAGCCTCCAATTTTGCCGGCGTGCCGCTCGCCTTCGCCTTTCTCGCGACGCTCGGACCGATCGGACTGGTCACCGTATTCCTGCGCACCCAGATCGGCATTGACCTGCGGTCGCTCGGCTTCAACCTGCTGTCGTTCTGGGGCCTGACAGTTACCTATCTGTTTTTCCAGATCCCGCTGATGATCCTGATCATCACGCCGGCGCTGGACGGCCTGAAGCGTGAATGGCGAGAAGCAGCCAGCATTCTCGGCGCATCGGGTTTCCAATACTGGCGCATGGTGGCGCTGCCGATCCTGTTTCCATCGCTTCTGGGGACGCTGGCGCTGCTGTTTGCCAACTCCTTCGGCGCGGTCGCAACGGCCATCGCGCTGACCGGTTCGTCGCTCAACATCGTGCCGATCCTGCTGTTTGCGCAGATCCGCGGCGACGTGCTCGGCGATCCGCATCTCGGCTACGCACTGGCCTTCGGCATGATCGTCGTCACCGGCATCGCCAACACCATCTATATATGGCTCAGGGCGCGCTCCGAGCGGTGGCTCAAATGAACCGGTTCTGGGCGTGGCTGGCGCTGGCCGGCGGCATGGTCTACTTCGTGCTGCCGCTGCTCGGCATGACCGAGTTCTCGCTGAAAATGCGCCGCGGCGTCTATTCCTTCGACGCCTATGCCAAGGTTCTGGCCGATCCGAAATTCCAGCAGACGTTCACCTTCTCCGTGGTGATGGCGCTGGTGACGATCCTGTTCGGCGTGCTGCTCGTCGTCCCCACCGCCTACTGGGTGCGCCTGAAGCTGCCGCGCCTGCGTCCCTATATCGAATTCATCACGCTGCTGCCGCTTGTCATCCCGGCCATCGTCATCGTCTTCGGCTATATCCGGCTCTACAATACGTCGAGCTGGCTGCCGCTGACAGGATCGGTGACTGGAACCAACGCCCTGCTGATGTTCGGTTACGCGACGCTCTCGCTGCCCTACATGTACCGCGCCGTGGACACGGGACTGCGAACCATTGATGTGTCAACCCTGACCGAGGCCGCGCAGTCGCTCGGCGCGGGGTGGGTGACGATCCTGACGCGCATCATCCTTCCGAACGTGCTGGTCGCGGTCCTGTCCGGCGCCTTCGTGACCTTTGCCATCGTGCTCGGCGAATTCACCATGGCCGCGCTTCTGAACCGGCCTGCTTTCGGCCCCTACATGCAGCTTCTCGGCGCCAACCGTGCCTATGAACCCGCCGCGCTCGCCGTGATTGCCTTCGGCATCACCTGGGGGTGTATGGCGTTGATCCAGATCGTTTCCCGCTTCGCGCCCAGGGCGCCGGCCAACCCGCACTGAATGTGGAGAGCCAAGCTCAATGTCCGCACCCTTCCTGTTGATCCAGAATGTGCGAAAGGCCTATGGCGACATCACTGTCGTCAAGGATTTCAGCCTTGAAGTAGAGCAGGGAGAGTTCGTCTCCTTCCTCGGGCCATCGGGCTGCGGCAAGACGACGATGCTGCGCATTGTCGCCGGTTTCGAGGAGCCGAGCGCCGGAAGCGTCGTCATCGGCGGGCAGGATGTCACGAGCCTCAGGCCGAACCAGCGCAACATCGGCATGGTCTTCCAGTCCTACGCGCTTTTCCCGAACATGACGGTCGCCCAGAACATCGGCTTCGGCCTCAAGGTCGCCGGCGTTCCCAAGGCCGAGGCGGCCGCGCGAGTCGACGAGATGCTGCACCTGATCAGCCTGCCGCAGCTTGGCGACCGCTATCCATACCAACTTTCCGGCGGGCAGCAGCAGCGCGTTGCGCTCGCCCGCGCCATGGCCGGAAAGCCGCAGGTCCTGCTGCTTGACGAGCCGCTGTCGGCGCTCGACGCCAAGGTTCGCGTCTCGCTGCGCGACGAGATCCGCGCCATCCAGAAGGCGCTCGGCATCACCACGATCTTCGTTACGCACGACCAGGAGGAGGCGCTGTCAATGTCCGACCGCGTTGTCGTCATGCATGGGGGACGGGCCGAACAGGTCGGCACGCCGTTCGAGATCTACAACCGCCCGTCGAGCAGGTTCGTCGCCGGCTTCGTCGGCACGCTGAACGTGCTCGATGGCACCGTGACCGACGCCGCGACCGGGGCGGTGCGCATCGGCGACGACGATGTCGTGCTGAAGCAGTCGCTCGATGGCGCCAAGGCCGGGGACACGTTGTCGCTGGCGCTCCGGCCCGAGGCCATCTCGCTCGGCAAGCAACCGGGCCGCGACGCCTCCATCGGCGGCACCATTTCGGAGGTCAGCTTCCTTGGCTCGGTGATCCGGGTGCGTGTCGGTCTCGGCAAGGACGCGGTCTCGCTCGACACGTTCAACAACCCCGCCAAGCCGCCGCCCAGAGTCGGCGAGAAGACCGAGATCAGCTTTTCCTCGGCCGACCTGCTCGTTCTCCACTAGGCGTCCTGGAACGCTGTCACGTCGCGGACGCAGCGAGAGATTGGTGCGAAGAGCGGGGAAAGTCGCGTGAAGCTCGTCAGCTACAATATCCAGTACGGTTTCGGCAGCGACGGACGCTATGATCTGGAGCGTGCGGCTCGCATCGTCGCCGATGCCGACATCATCGCCCTGCAGGAAGTCGAGCGATTCTGGCAACGCAGCAACGAGCACGACCAGCCGGAGATGCTGAGCCGGCTGTTGCCAGATCACTACTGGGTTTATGGCCCGGCTTTCGACATGGACGCCAGTTCTCCCGGCAGCGATGGGCGCATCGTCAACCGGCGCCGGCAGTTCGGCACCATGATCCTGTCGCGGTTGCCGATCTTATGGTCGCGACTGCATCTTTTGCCGATGCGCCGCACTGTGACGCCGCTGAACACCCAGAACGCGGCGCTCGAATGCCTCATCCGCACGCCCTGCGGGCCGGTGCGCTTCTTTTCCGTCCATCTCGCCCATATTGGCGTCGAGGAGCGGCTGGAAGAGATCGACTGGCTTCTGGCGCGGCACCGACGCACGCTGCTCGAAGGCGGACCGTGGAGCGGCGTCGACGACGAACCCGAACGCTGCTGGACCAATGGCGAGCCGGAGCCCGAATGCCCGCAGGCTGCGATCTGGCTGGGCGATTTCAACTGCGAACCGGGCAGCGCCGAATACCGGCGGCTGACGGGCGACAATCCCTACCATTCCGGGGCCAGCTATTTCGACGGCTTTGCAGATGCGGCGGCTCTGGCGGGACATGCGCCTGGTTCGCTTCACACCCATGTGAAGGCGACCGCCGGCGGGACGCGAAAGCGCCAGCTCGACTATTGCTTCGTCTGCTCGATGCTGGCGTCGCGCGTCCGGTCCGTAGCAGTCGACATTGCGACGACC
>JBKJRE010000121.1:0-6133 GCA_046594775.1 Rhizobiaceae bacterium
AGAATGAAGAGGTTCGGGCCGTCGAAGGCGGAAAGCCCCATCAACAGCCGCGCCTTTTCGCCGCCGGAAAGGTCCTTGGCCGGGGTGTTCATCTTCTCGGTCGACAGGCCGAATTGCGCGACGCGCGCCCGCGCCTTTGATTCGGGCGCGTCGGGCATCAGGCGGCGGACGTGCTCATAGGCATTCTCGTCGGGGCGCAGATCGTCGAGCTGATGCTGGGCGAAGATCGACACCTTCAGGCCGGGCGCCACGGTGATCGAGCCGCTTTCCTGCTTCAGGCGTCCGGCCAGCAGCTTGGCGAAGGTCGATTTGCCGTTGCCGTTGGCGCCGAGCAGCGCGATGCGGTCGTCGGCGTCGATGCGAAGCGTCATGTTCTTGAGGATCGGCTTGCCAGCCTGGTAGCCGACATTGACATGATCGAGCGCGATGATCGGCGAGGCCACGGTCTTGACCGGCTCGGGAAAACTGAACGGCCGCACCGTGTCGCTGGTCATCGCGGCGATCGGCTTCATCTTCTCGAGCGCCTTGATGCGCGACTGGGCCTGGCGCGCCTTCGAGGCCTTGGCGCGGAAGCGGTCGACAAAAGCCTGGAGGTGCTGGCGCGCCGCCTCCTGCTTGACGCGGCCCTTCTCCTGCAGCTCCGCCTGCTCGGCGCGCTGGCGCTCGAACTGGTCGTAGCCGCCGCGCCAGAAGGTCAGCTTCTGCTTGTCGAGGTGGACGATGGAGTTGACGGCGCGGTTGAGCAGGTCGCGGTCATGCGAAATCAGCAGCACCGTGTGCGGGTATTTCGAAACATAGGTTTCGAGCCACAGCGTGCCTTCGAGGTCGAGATAGTTGGTCGGTTCGTCGAGCAGCAGCAGGTCCGGCTCGGAGAACAAGACCGCCGCGAGCGCCACCCGCATGCGCCAACCGCCGGAAAAGGAGGACGCCGGCCGCTGCTGTGCGTCGGCATCGAAACCCAGACCGGCAAGGATCGTCGCGGCCCTCGATTCGGCAGAATGCGCATCGATGTCGGCCAGCCTCATGTGGATTTCGGCAATGCGGTTCGGATCGGTGGCCGTGGTTTCTTCCTGCATCAGTGCGGCGCGCTCGACATCGGCCTTCAGCACGATGTCGATCAGCGGATCTTCGGTGCCTGGCGCTTCCTGCGCGACCTGACCGATCCTGGTATTCTTCGGCAGGCTCACCGAACCCGTCTCGGAAGACAGGTCGCCGGTGATGGCGCGAAACAATGTCGTCTTGCCGGTTCCGTTGCGTCCCACCAGCCCGGCTTTCGTGCCCGCCGGCAGCGTCAGCGAGGCATGGTCGAGAAGCAGGCGCCCGGCGATGCGGAGCGAAAGGTCGTCGATGATCAGCATTCCGGGCTTTTGCACGGGATGGGCGCGGATCGCAAGGCCCGTTTCGCCGGGCCCCTCCCCAACGGCGAACGGCCCGCCGATGGCGGACCGTCCTCGTGTGGCGAAGGCCGATCAGCGGCTGGCCATTGCGACAAGTTTGCAGAGCGCCACCAGATCCTCTCCAAAGCCCGCGCTGTTGCCGAGGACGGGCCCGCAGCGCTTTTTCGTCTGTTGAAGTTCGCTGTCAGTCATCTTTGCGACCGTAGCCGCCAGCGCGGCATTGTTGACGCCTCCGGTCGTGGAAGAGGTGCTCGCACCGGAGTCGACGCCAGGAACGGCGGCATCCCCCACACCGGGCGTGGCGGTGCCGCCCGTGCCGAGGGTGGCCGTGGCGTTTACGCCGCTGGCGCCGCCTACGCCGACCGTAGCCGTGCCGTTGGCGCCATTTGTGCCGCCCGCACCGATGACGGCGGTGCCATTCGCGCCATTTGCCCCGCCGACGCCGACGGTGGCAGAGCCATTGGCGCCAGTGCCGCCGCCGATTCCGATATTGGCGGAGCCGTTGACACCGCTGGCGCCGCCGATGGAGGCGCTGCCGCTTGCGGACGTGCCGCCGCCTCCGGTGGAAGCGCTGGCGCCGGCATTGGCGCCGCCCGATCCGCCGACGGAGGCGCTACCGCCGACGTCGATGGCGTTCGCAGGCGCGCTACCGGCTGCGAATATCACGCCGACCGCCAATACAGCAGCTAGTCTTTTGAGAACGAAGGTCATGTCTTTCTCCCTTGGTTGTCAATACTAACAGTCAAACAATTTCGACTGCATGACAAACCACGATTCGGAGCCATGATAAGTTTCACCGACCATCGCCCGAATGAAAAAATGAGTTTGGTAATTCTATATTTCAAATAGTTTATTTTATTAAAATGAAAGTTTCATTTCTGATCAGGCGAAAGGTCGACCCTCTTCCGTGCGCTGAAAATAGATAAGGTCTATTTGCAGCGAAGGGCGCTTAAAGCAAGTGATGATCATGTGTGCTTGACCCCGGTGATGGGTCTGATGGTTGAAGAAATGCGCCAGAGCCGGGGCCAGCCGCTGCGAGATGGTGCGCATGTCAGTCGCGGTCATGTAGGTAAATCGCCCGGAACAAGCCTTCTCGGTAAGGGAACCGATCCATCTGGTGATGTTCTTGTCTTCAGCTTCGCGAGCGGCGCGCAGCTTGGCAAAATCGCTGAACAGGATTGAATCGAGGGTCGGCGGCGCGGCGCCCTCTCCGGTAAAGCGTTTCATCCAGATGCGATCCGCGACCAGAATGTGATTCAGCGTGCCCATCATGGATCCGAAGAACGCACCTGTATCGCGTTGCCATTCCTCCTCAGTCAGATCCAGGGCTGCTTCGAACAGGCGTCCGTTTGCCCAGGCGTTGTAGGCAGCGAACATCATGAAATGCTGTTTCAAGGGCTTTCCTTTGGTCGTCGTCTCCTGAATATGGCGCCCATGCATAAAGCCAACCGGATGAAGCGCCAATGACCATTCTGCACTACGAACTCGTCGGCCATGACCCGTCGCGCCCCTTCAGTCCACATTGCTGGAAGTCTGCCATGGCGCTTGCTCATAAAGGGCTGGAGTTCGAGCGCGTGCCTGTGGCGTTCACCGGCGTGCCTTTCGTGGAAGGAGGCCTGTCGAAGACGGTGCCGGTGATGCGTGACGGCGACAGAGTTATAGCCGATTCCTTCGACATCGCCCTGTATCTGGAGGAAACGTATCCGGATCGGCCGACACTGTTTGGCGGTCCGGGCGGACAGGCCGCGGCACGGTTCATCGAACGATGGTCGATCGGGACGATCCACGGCTATCTTGGCGCCGCGGCACTCATGGACATTCACGACAGTCTTGCTCCTGCCGATCAGGCTTATTTCAGGGAAAGTCGCGAAAAGCGCTTCGGCAAGACCCTCGAGCAGGTGCCGGCGGCGCGTGAGGCAGGTCTGGACGCCTTCCGGGCGTCGCTGACGCCGCTGCGCAGCATGCTCGGCTACCAGCCCTTCGTCGGAGGCTCCTCACCTCTGTTTGCGGACTATATCGTCTTCGGCGCCTTCCAGTGGGTCCGGGTCACCTCGCCATTGCAAACCCTCGTGAAAGACGACCCCATCGCCGAATGGTTCGAGCGCTGCCTTGATCTCCACGACGGGCTCGGTCGCAAAGTCGAAGCGGCCTGACCGAAGATTTCCCGGGCGCGTCGAGGTCTTGGCAAGGCGGCGGGCCACTTGTATAGAGCCGGCCACGCAACAATCCGAAATCCCTAGAAGGAATGCACATGGCGCTCGAACGCACCTTTTCGATGATCAAGCCGGACGCGACCCGGCGCAACCTCACCGGCGCAATCACGAAGATGCTGGAGGATGCAGGATTGCGTATCATTGCATCGCGTCGGGTGTGGATGAGCCGCCGCGAGGCCGAGGGCTTCTATGCAGTACACAAGGACCGACCGTTCTTCGGCGAGCTGGTGGAGTTCATGTCGTCCGCCCCGACCATCGTCCAGGTACTGGAAGGTGAAAACGCCATTGCCAGGAACCGCGAAGTGATGGGTGCCACCAACCCGGCCAATGCCGACGAGGGTACGATCCGCAAGGTTCACGCGCTATCGATCGGCGAAAATTCGGTTCATGGCTCGGACGCGCCGGAAACCGCCGCCGAGGAAATTAGATACTGGTTCTCGGACACCGAGATCGTTGGCTGAGCCGGCGATTCTGGAAACTGCGGCAACACATTGATTGCATTGAAAAAGCCGGGCTCTGTCCCGGCTTTTTCGTTCATTCCGCAGCCTGGTAATCCGTCAGGCCTCTGATTGATCCAGAAACACGATTTGCGGTTTCCTGGTTCGACGGGCGATGATGCCGCATTTTCGAACCATACCTTGCCGTCCACGCTGATCTGCGCCTGGATTCCGTAGAGCTTGCCTGGCTGAAGCACGCTCTCGTCGAACGACATGGTGAAGCTGATCGGAACCTGGTTGATGGCCCGGATTGTCTCCTTTGCCACAACCGGAGCGGCGGCCCCTGCCGCCGACAAGTCGGTCAGTTGTACGGTAAGAATGGCGCGGCGCGGCAACGCTACCCGTTCGCGATAGTTCACTTCGCCGGAGATCGTGGCTTCCTCGGCGGACACTGGTTGCGGCATGACCAAACCTCCGAAAATCAGCGGGGCCAGTCCGAAAAATATCAACTCGGCTAATGCGTGCATGGTCCGGCATCTCCCTGTACCGGCGGCAGCGTCACCGAGGATTGAGTCCGTTCCATGACGCTTCGCAGGCGCTTTCAGGACTTCCAGCGCGCAGCGGCCACCTCGTCCGATTCCTTGGCGTCGACCCAGCCTGTCTGCGATCCATCGGCCAGGTGTTCCTTCTTCCAGAACGGAGCGCGCGATTTAAGATAGTCCATGAGGAAGCTTGCCGCGTCGAATGCGGCCTGCCTGTGCGACGAAGCTGCGACAACGAGCACAATGTTCTCCCCTGGCCTGATTTTGCCATAGCGGTGAACCGCGGTAAGCCCGGCAAGCGGCCAGCGCCGGACCGCTTCCTCCGCGATCCGCATGATCTCTTTTTCGGCCATTCCCGGATAGTGCTCCAGTTCCAGCGCCGAAAGGGACCCCGATTCGTCCCGGCAAAGGCCAGAGAAGGTCACCACGGCGCCAATGTCCTTGTTGTCGCGCGTCAGTCTGCCGATTTCTTCGGCGACATCGAAATCGGCCACCTGCAAACGGACCATCGGGGATGGCTTGCCAGACATTGCCGGTCAGCCGCCCGTCATCGGCGGAAACAGCGCAATCTCTTGAGCTCCGGCAAGCTTTGTGGAGTGATCGACGTGCTGGTGATTGATGGCCACGCGGATCACCTCCGGATGCCGAAGCGCGCTCTGATACTCCTCGCCGCGCGCTTTCAGCCAACGCAGGAGATCAGCCACGGTGTCGACGCTGGCGGGGAGCGAGACTTCCTCGTAGGGCTTGCCGATGCGCTCGCGAACCCAGGCGAAATAAACCAGTTTCGTCATCGTCATTCGTCCATGATGTGCTTGGCGCCCGCACGGAAATAGTCATACCCGGTATAGAGCGTGACGATTGCGGCAATCCAAAGCAGCGCAATGCCCGTTTGCGTCCAGTAGGGAACGATCTTGTCGCCTGCGGGTCCAATGAGCAGGGCCGCTATCGCCAACATCTGTATCGCGGTTTTCCATTTGGCGAGCTGCGTAACAGGAACGCTGACCTTTAACGCGGCAAGGTATTCGCGCAGGCCAGACACCAGAATTTCGCGGCAAAGAATGATGATTGCCGCCCAAAGCGACCAACCGGCAATAGTGCGGTCGGTGTCGGCGGCGAGCAGCAGAAGGCAGGTCGAGACGAGCAGCTTGTCGGCGATCGGGTCAAGCATTCTGCCGATGTTCGATTGCTGCTGCCACGCCCGCGCCAGATAGCCGTCGAAATAGTCGGTAATGCTGGCGATGACGAAAATGCCAAAGGCACTCCAGCGCGCAAAATCGCTCGACTGGAGACGCCCCTCTAGAAAAAAGCACAGCACGACCAGCGGAACAGCCAGGATACGACCGTATGTCAGAATGTTGGGAAGATTGAACGCCTGCTTGGCCATTTCACGGGACTCTCTGTCAGCCATACTGAAATCAGATCGCAATATACGGGGTCAACTGCCTCAAAACCTTAAACAAGTCGATTCGGTCGAGGCTTACATCAGTTGTCGTGGAAATGGTCATAGACAAGCTTGGCGATCGACTCTGAAATTCCGCTGACGG
>JBKJRE010000252.1:0-2589 GCA_046594775.1 Rhizobiaceae bacterium
TGGACAATCTCGACCGCGTCAATGCGGTTGCGGAGCGGTTGGATGGCTTTGTCTGGCGACTGAAGGACGACAGCGGCAATGCTATCGGCATTCGGCCCTTTCCCGATGCGAACATGGCGCTGAACCTGAGTGTGTGGCGCGATGCGGAGAGCCTCGAACACTATGTCTGGAATACCGTGCACAAGAAGTTTTACGCCAAGCGCGCCGAATGGTTCCAGCTGATGACCGCGCATCATTTCGTGATGTGGTGGATCGAAGAGGGGCATCTGCCGACGCCTGAGGAGGCGAAAGAGCGGCTCGACCACCTTCAGGACAAGGGCGATAGTGACTTCGCGTTCGGTTGGTCGCACCTGCCGCATGTGAAGCTGTGGCAGCAGGCGCGTTGCGGCTGACCGGGGAAAGATAATGGCGAAGCTCAAGGTCGACGGCAGGGAAATCGAGGTTCCCGACCACTATACGCTGCTGCAGGCGGCGGAGGAGGCTGGCGCGGAAGTGCCGCGCTTCTGCTTCCACGAGCGGCTGTCGATCGCCGGCAATTGCCGCATGTGCCTGATCGAGGTGAAGGGCGGCCCGCCCAAGCCCACCGCTTCCTGCGCCATGGGCGTGCGCGACCTGCGCCCCGGCCCGAACGGCGAGACCCCCGAAATCTTCACCAATACGCCGATGGTCAAGAAGGCTCGCGAAGGCGTCATGGAATTCCTGCTGATCAACCATCCGCTCGATTGCCCGATCTGCGACCAGGGCGGCGAGTGCGACCTGCAGGACCAGGCGATGGCGTTCGGCGTGGATTCCTCGCGCTATTCCGAGAACAAGCGCGCGGTCGAGGACAAATATATCGGTCCGCTGGTCAAGACGATCATGAATCGCTGCATCCACTGCACGCGCTGTGTTCGCTTCACCACCGAGGTGGCGGGCATTTCCGAACTCGGCCTGATCGGCCGCGGCGAGGATGCCGAAATCACCACCTATCTCGAAAGTGCGATGACCTCGGAGCTGCAGGGAAACGTCATCGACCTTTGCCCGGTCGGCGCGCTGACGTCAAAACCCTATGCCTTCCAGGCGCGGCCATGGGAACTGACCAAGACCGAGTCCATCGACGTGATGGACGCGGTGGGTTCAGCGATCCGCGTCGACAGCCGAGGCCGGGAAGTGATGCGCATCATGCCGCGCGTCAACGAGCAGGTGAACGAGGAGTGGATTTCCGACAAAACGCGCTTCATCTGGGACGGACTGCGCTCGCAGCGGCTCGACAGGCCCTATGTCCGCAAGGGCTCGAAGCTTGTCCCGGCGAGTTGGACGGAAGCCTTCGACGCGATCAAGAAGGCGGTCGGCAAGACCAAGCCTGAGCGCATTGGCGCGATTGCCGGTGATCTGGCGACAGTCGAGGAAATGTACGCGCTGAAGCTTCTGATGCAGTCGCTGGGATCGCAGAATATCGACTGCAGGCAGGATGGGGCCGCACTTGATGCGTCTCTCGGACGCGCCAGCTACATCTTCAACCCAACCATCGAGGGCATCGAGAAGGCTGACGCCGTGCTGATCATCGGCGCCAACCCGCGATTCGAGGCTTCGGTGCTCAACGCCCGTATCCGCAAGCGCTGGAAGCAGGGCGACCTGCCGGTCGGCCTGATCGGCGATGTCGGCGACCTGCGCTACGACTACGAGCAACTTGGAGCCGGTGCGGAATCGCTGAAGTCTCTGGCCGAAGGCAAGGGGGGCTTTTTTGAAACGCTGAAATCTGCCAGCCACCCGCTCATCATTATCGGGCAAGGCGCCATTGCGCGCTCTGACGGCGCAGCGATCCTTGGCCAGGCGGCGAAACTCGCGCAGGCAGTCGGGGCAATCACCGACGAATGGAACGGTTTTGCGGTGCTGCACACGGCGGCAGCCCGCGTTGGCGGTCTCGACGTGGGCTTCGTGCCGGGCAAGGGGGGGAAGGCGGCTGGCGCAATGCTTGGCGACAGCGATGTGCTGGTTCTTCTAGGCGCCGACGAGATCGACATGGGCGCAACCGGCGGCGCGTTCGTCGTCTATATCGGGACGCACGGCGACGCCGGCGCACACCGCGCCAACGTCATCCTGCCGGGGGCGGCCTACACCGAAAAGTCCGGCACCTACGTGAACACCGAGGGCCGCGTGCAGCAGACCAACCGCGCCGGTTTCGCGCCGGGCGAGGCCAAGGAAGACTGGGCTATCCTGCGCGCCCTCTCGGATACGCTCGGCCATAGACTGCCCTTCGATTCGCTCGCCGAATTGCGGCGCAAGCTCTATGGTGAATATCCGCATCTTGGCCGGATCGACCAGATCGCCGCAGGCAACGCAGCGGATATAGGCAGAGTTGCACGCGTCGGTGGCCGCCTGAACAAGGGCGTCTTTGCATCGCCGGTCAACGATTTCTACCTGACCAATCCGATCGCGCGAGCTTCCGCGGTCATGGCCGAATGCTCGGCACTGGCCCGAGGCGGCTTCAAGCAGGCCGCGGAGTAGCCCGATGGATTCCTTCTTTTCATTCTACGTGCTGCCGGCGCTGATCATTCTCTTGAAATCAGTCGTGCTGATCGTCGTGCTGCTGATCTTCGTCGCCTATAT
>JBKJRE010000426.1:0-2526 GCA_046594775.1 Rhizobiaceae bacterium
AGGATCATGTTGTTGCAGATCTTGGCAGCCTGCCCGGCTCCGGCGTCGCCGCAATGGACGATCTTGCCCGCCATCGGCTTCAGCACCGGTTCGGCCTTGGCGAAGGCTTCCGACGATCCTCCCGCCATGAAAGTCAGAGTGCCGGCCACCGCGCCGTTGGTGCCGCCGGAAACCGGGGCGTCGATTGATCGCATGCCCTTGCCAGCGGCAATCTCGTGCGCGCTGCGCGCGGAATCGACATCGACGGTGGAGCAGTCGATGAACAGCGTGCCTTTTTCAGGCATGCCGCAGATTTCCTCGTAGACCGAAACAACATGTTTGCCGGTCGGCAGCATGGTGATCACGACATCCGCGCCCTTGACCGCAGCGGCGGCATCGGCTTCAGCGACGACGCCATTGTCGCGGGCGATGGACAGGTTTTCCGGCTGGATGTCGAAACCCTGGACCGTTTGGCCGGCCTTGACGAGGTTGGCGGCCATCGGATTGCCCATATTGCCGAGGCCGATAAACGCGATCGTGGTCATTGTCGGTCTCCGTTTCGGTTCATCGGCCAATAAGGGCGCGGGCTATGATCACCCGCATGATCTCGTTGCTGCCCTCAAGAATCTGGTGGACGCGCAGGTCGCGCACGAGTTTTTCGATGCCGTAGTCGTGCAGGTAGCCATAGCCGCCATGCAGTTGCAGGGCCTCGTTGGCGACCTGAAAGCCCGTGTCGGTAACGAAACGCTTGGCCATCGCCGACCACTTTCCTGCGTCATGCGCCCTCTGGTCGAGTTTGCTGGCGGCGGCGTAGAGAAAGACGCGCGCGGCCTGCAACTCGGTTTCCATGTCGGCAAGCTTGAACTGCAGCGCTTGGAACTGGTTGATTGCCTGACCGAAGGCGTGGCGCTCCGCGGTATAGGCAAGCGCCTTGTCGAGCGCGGATTGCGCGCCACCCAGCGAGCAGGCGGCGATATTCAGCCGCCCGCCGTCGAGCCCGGCCATGGCGATGCGAAATCCTTCGCCTTCGTCGGCCAGGCGGTTTTCGACCGGCACACGGCAATCGGTGAAGACCACCTGCCTTGTCGACTGCATGTTCCAGCCCATCTTGTGCTCCAGCGCGCCGAAGGAGAGGCCAGGCGCATCCTTTGGCACCACCAGCGTCGAAATACCCTTCGGACCGTCCGCGCCGGTTCGCACCATGGTCACATAGACATCGCTGTCGCCGGCGCCGGAGATGAACTGCTTGGCGCCATTGACGACGTAGTGATCGCCATCGCGTGCCGCGCGTGTCTTCAGCGCCGACGCATCGGAGCCGGATCCGGGTTAGGTCAGGCAATAGCTGCCCAGCCATTCCATCGACGTCATTTTCGGCAGCATCCGCTGGCGCTGTTCCTGATTTCCGAAGCGGTCCACCATCCATGCCGTCATGTTGTGGATGGAGATGAATGAGGCGAAGCCGGGGCAGGCGCGCGACAGCGCCTCGAAGACCAGTACCGCGTCGAGCCGGCCGAGACCCGAACCGCCTGCATCCTCCCCGACATAGATTCCGCCAAAGCCGAGCGGTCCGGTCTCGCGGATCACGTCGGCGGGAAAAAACTTGTTCCTGTCCCAGTCCAGCGCGTGAGGCGCCACGCGCTCAGCCGCGAATCCCTCGGCCATGTTCCGGATGGCGCGCTGATCCTCGGTGAGATCGAACTGGCCGGCTGGCGCTTCGACCACGGCATCCATGGCGTCCTCCCGAAGTTTTTGCCTATGCGCATCCTTCAATCTAGACCAATGATGCGCCCGCGCAACCGGAGCGATTCATGGCGGCTCCGCTCCGGCAACATTTTGGGGTTACACGTGGCGACGGTCTTCGACGAACTGCTTTCTGGCTTCAGGCAACTGCTTGAGCGTGCCGACCAAAAGCCGGTCCGCCACTTTGTTGAGGGCATGGACTGGACCATGACGGCGCGGCCGCTGACCCCGAACGGCTTGCCCTGCCTTGCCCATCTCGATCGCGTTTCCCGCATCGCCGGCGCGGTTTCACGGCCGTATGTCCGGTTTCTCGACGACCGTTGCCATGATTTCCGCTGGGGCCAGACCTACACATCCGCCGATTTGGGCCAAAAATTCGTCGACAATTACGGCTGGCTCGAAGTGTTCGGCACGCGCGGCCATTTCGAGCACCGAAAGATGGCCGGCGGCTTTCTCCTACTCGGTCCGGGCATCGACTATCCCGACCATCATCATGTCGCGGAGGAAATCTACATTCCCCTGACCGGCGGCACACAATGGCGCATGGGCGAGGGACCTTTCCGCATGCGTGATGCCGGGGAAATCATCCACCACGCGTCGAACGTCAGTCACGCCATGCGCACCGGCGATGAACCGATGCTTGCGCTCTATTTATGGCGCGGCGGTCCGCTTGCCGCCCGATCCACCGTGACCGGATCGCCTCGGTCGGAGGCTCGCTGAGATGGCGCGCGCCATCATGCTGCAGGGCACAGGCTCGGATGTCGGCAAGACCGTTCTGGTCGCCGGCCTTTGCCGCGCCGCCAGAAG
>JBKJRE010000464.1:0-2965 GCA_046594775.1 Rhizobiaceae bacterium
GGTCTGCGAAAACCAGTTCCAGCCCGGCTTTTCGGCCTGGGGGTCGTTCGCCGAATATGTCGCGATCGATTTTGCCGATACAAACCTCGTAATGTTGCCGCAGGAGATGGAATTCGCCACGGCCGCCAGCCTCGGATGCCGCTTTGTCACGGCGTTCCGTGCGGTCATCGACAAGGGACGGGTGAGACCCGGCGAATGGGTCGCGGTGCATGGCTGCGGCGGCGTCGGCCTGTCGGCGATCATGATAGCCAGTTCCGTGGGCGCCAATGTCGTGGCAATCGATATCGCCGATGACAAGCTGGAATTCGCGAGGAGTATCGGCGCCGTCGCCACCGTCAACGCCTCGACAACGCCGGGTGTCGTTCGCGCCGTCAAGGAGATCACGAACGGCGGCGCCCATCTGTCGATAGAGGCGCTCGGGAACCCGACCACCTGTTTCAACTCGATCTCGAACCTGCGTCGTCGCGGCCGCCACGTTCAGGTCGGACTGATGCTTGGCGATCATTCGAAGCCGCAGATCCCGATGGCCAAGGTGATTGCCTTCGAGCTCGAAATCCTTGGTAGCCATGGCATGCAGGCGTTCCGCTACCAGGCGATGATGAATATGATTCGCTCGGGTAAACTCGCCCCGGAACTGCTGATCGGCAAGCGGCTCGATTTGCAGGAGGCCCCCGCCGCCTTGATGAGCATGGACCGGTTCGACGGCATTGGCATCGGCGTGGTCACCAAATTCTGACTGCGGTCACGCCTGTCGCTTCTTCCTGCGTTCGTAGAACATGACCAGCGCTTCGGCTGTCAGCGCAGGACGCTCATCGCCCTCGATCTCGATCGTATTCAACGTCTTAACCAGATACTGCCCCGGCCCCTTGTCCTCCATCGAAGCAAGAACCGAGCGCATCCGGACCCTTGAACCTACCCGCACCGGCGCCAGGAACCTGACCTTGTCGAGGCCATAGTTGAACGCCGCCTGGGTGGCGTCCGGGAGCAATCCGATTTCGATGGCAAAGGCCACGATGAAGGAAAGCGTCAGATAGCCATGCGCAATAGGCGCCCGAAACGGGCTTTCCCGTTTCGTCCGCTCGACATCGATATGAATCCACTGATTGTCGCCGGTGCACTCAGCGAATTGGTTGATCTTGTGCTGGTCTACCGTCAGCCAGTCAGACACACCGACTTCCTGGCCAATCATTGCCCTCATTTCTTCGAAGGTAAGGGCCGCCTTCATTGGCATATGCTCATGCGCCGACGCTCTATTTGCGCTGGTCGTAGGTCTGACGGACTTCCTCCATCGATTCACGGATGCGCGCACGCAATATCTCGATCGAATCGGCGCTGGTTTTCTTGACCAGATCCGCCACTTCGCTGGCATTGGTGACCGCCGTCTCAAACGATTTCTTGGCAAACTCGGCCTGTTTGGCCACCAACTCCTGCGGACTTCCAGGCGCACGGAAACTCCGGGTCATCTCGGTGACCTCCTGGAACGTCCGTTCCAGCATCTGGCGCTGCCTGTTCATCAGCGATGTGGCGCCTTCGGCCGAGGCTTTGGCAGAGGCTTCAAGCGCTTCGAAATTCTTGCGGTGATGGCTCAGTATCGCATCGACATCGACGTTCGGCATCTTCAGGTTCTGCCCAAACGTGTGGAACATGTCGAACAAGGATTCCGGTTCGGTTTTTTTTGCCATTTTCTCCTACCCATTCACCCATGCCTGATTGCTTGTCGCGACAGCCAGAATATAAGTTTGGCGGACCGGGTCAAATCAGAAAATGTCCCTGATCCGGACCGTCGCCCTTAGCCTTGGAAACCGTACAATTCTGTCGCTCCGACACCCCGAGCCCAGTGTCGCCGCTGAGCCGGATAAGTGGATCGAGCTCTTCAAGTTTCTGGCATCTCATCTGGAACTGTTCTATGTCTTCGCCCTATTTCGACAAGCTGGGGTCGTGGCCCCGGAACCTTGCGAGGATTATCACATGCGGCTGACACGCCAGACAAACTACGCCATGCGCATCCTGATGTATTGCGCGGCCAATGACGGCCAACTCAGCCGGATTCCCGAGATTGCGCGAGCCTATGCAGTCTCCGAGTTGTTTCTGTTCAAGATTTTGCAGCCCCTTGTCGAAAGCGGCCTCGTCGAGACGGTGCGGGGTCGCAATGGTGGGGTGCGGCTCGGTCGCGACGCGGCCACGATCTCGCTGTTCGACGTGGTGCGCGTGACGGAAGAGAGTTTCGCCATGGCCGAATGCTTCGAAAACGATGCCGCGGAATGCCCGCTGGTCGATTCATGTGCGCTCAATTCAGCCCTGCGGGAAGCCCTGAACGCATTCTTCGCAGTGCTGGGGCGGCATTCCATCGCCGATCTTATCGCCAGGAAGGTCGACATGCGCGGTCTGCTCGGCATAGACCTGCTGTCGCCGCGCGCGCTGGCGAATTAGGGTCACTCCTGCCCATTGCGCGCCCTTCGATACGTCATTCACTTACAGGATTGCCATGTATATCGCCATGAACCGATTCAAGGTGCAAACCGGCTCGGAAGAGGCTTTTGAGTCCATCTGGAAAAACCGCGATTCAAGGCTTTCAGAGATGAAGGGGTTTCGGCAGTTCCATCTATTGCGCGGACCGGTCAACGAAGCCGACGGCTACACGCTGTTTGCGTCACATACAGTGTGGGACAGTTTCGACGACTTCACCGCCTGGACCAAGTCCGAAAACTTCCGATCGGCGCACAGGAATGCCGGATCGACCAAGGCTTCCTATATCGGACATCCGACTTTCGAGGGATTTTCGGTCGTCGAAGGCGCCTGACCCCCGAGACACCGGACATTCCAAAAACCGAACGACGGTCAGCCGGCGCCGGCGAGCAGGCTGGCATTGCCGCCAGCGGCAGTTGTGTCGACGCAGACAGCGCGTTCATGCGCAAAGGCGGCCGGATTCATCACTTCGGTCACCAGTGTCACAATGGGACCGCTG
>JBKJRE010000564.1:0-7236 GCA_046594775.1 Rhizobiaceae bacterium
GAGGGATCGAAGTCGATCAGAATATCGACATCGCTTTCCGCACGGGCTTCACCGCGTGCGGTCGAGCCGAAGATGCCGGCATGGGCGATGCCCTTTGCGCGAAGCGCGGGCTCGGCATTGCGCAGCGTGATGAGGGCCTGTTCCAGCTTCATACGGCACAGTTAGCACAGGACTCGTTCCAAAAGAAGAATCGCCTGCGACGCCAGACGGATGCTGCTTCAGCGATCGGCAGAATGGAAGATTGAAGGAAGTGGAGGTTTCTGTTGCCAGGTACCTCCGAACCCCGCCTAGAAGTGCGAACCCCTAGGGCTTTGATTTGAAGCTATCACACAGCTTACGCTGCGAGACGTGCTTCCGCATAGTTGTCATTTGCAACTACAGGTTTAGCCCGATAACGGTGGTACAATGCCGGGCAAAAGTACGATCTTTACACCTTCGTCGATCCTGTTTCGCCCCCATCAGAAACTGCCTGGTCGGGCAGTTTGTGGTGGAGGCGCCGGGTACCGCCCCCGGGTCCGAACGGCTTATTACATCGCCTGTTTATCACCATAGTCAGACAAGCTGACACCGCTAATATAGGGTGAGGCGTTGCGAATGGAAAGGGCAGTCGCGGGAAGTCTGTGTGCATTGCCGGGAATGGCTATGTTCGCACCGGACCCGATCCTGTAGGATCACTAAAATCCCGAACGAGCCCGAATCATGCGCCAGTATCTCGATCTTCTGAAACACGTGCTGGAAAACGGTTCGGACCGCAGCGATCGAACCGGTACCGGCACCCGATCCGTCTTCGGCTACCAGATGCGCTTCGATCTTTCCGACGGCTTTCCGGTTACAACGACCAAGAGGCTGCATCTGAAATCGATCATCTACGAACTTTTGTGGTTTCTGAACGGCGACACCAACATAAAATATCTCAACGACCATGGCGTCACCATCTGGGACGAATGGGCCGACGAGAATGGCGATCTTGGCCCCGTCTACGGCAAGCAGTGGCGCTCCTGGCCGGGCGGGCATGACGGCAAGCCGATCGACCAGATCCGGAGTCTTTTGAATCAGATACAGAAGAATCCTCATTCGCGGCGGCTGATCGTATCGGCGTGGAATCCGGCCGAGGTGGACGCGATGGCGCTGCCGCCGTGCCACTGCCTGTTCCAGTTCTATGTCGCCGACGGAAAGCTGTCGTGCCAGCTCTATCAGCGCTCGGGCGACATCTTTCTCGGCATTCCCTTCAACATCGCCTCCTATGCGTTGCTGACGATGATGGTGGCGCAGGTCAGCGGGCTGGAGGCCGGTGACTTCATCCTGACGCTCGGCGACGCGCATCTTTATTCCAACCATTTCGAACAGGCGCGAGAACAGCTTTCGCGGCAGCCGAAGACGCTGCCGACGATGCGCATGAACCCCGAAGCGAAAGATCTGTTCGCCTTCCGCTTCGAGGACTTTTCACTCGAAAACTATGTCGCCGACGCGACGATCAGGGCGCCGATAGCGGTGTGACCATGGAGCGGCACCTTCTGCAAACGATTGCGCAAGGGAAATTGAACGACGCAGAGCTACTGTTTCGAAACGATCGGTTTTCGAACGCCTACTATCTGTTCGGCTATGCGGCGGAGATAGCGATCAAATCCCGTATATCTAGACTCTTCCGGCAAGACACGATCCCGGACAAGAAGCTCGTTAACGAGATCTATAGTCACGACCTCAACAAACTGATTGGTTTGGCTGGCCTGAACGCGGAGTTATCTGCCCGCCGCGCCGCGTCTCCGGCTTTTGATGGCCATTGGTCGACAGTTTCCGATTGGGCTGAAGCTTCGCGATACGATATGATAGATGTATTTGAAGCCACAGCGATGCGAAACGCTATGGTGGATGAGAGTGAAGGAATATTTGGATGGCTGCGGGAACGCTGGTGAGATCTGACATTGATGCGGGACTTGGCTTGATACGGGCTCTTGATGCGGGCAATTTCGGCGTGGCGGCCGCCTTATGGCTTTACAACGGCGATCTCGATAGTTGGCGTATGGTCATCGCTTATGGCGGATCGAGAAAAGACCTTGAAAAAAAGTATCTTGAAGCAGCCACCATTTCCGCCGATTGGCGAAGTTCGCATCCGACGGAACCCATTCTTGATCTAAGTAAAGTGAAAATCACCTCGGCCGACGATAAGCTGATCGCAGGTTTACGACCGGTAATTCGATTGGATGGGCTGGGCGAAGTGCGGTTTTCTCATAATACTGTGAACGGCATCTACGTTGAGGACGCGCTCATACATCGTCTGGCAGCTTGATAGCCTCGAGTTCCGATGCCCGCTGCGTCGCTCTGAGCGGGCGCAGGGCGGAAAGTGACACAAACAGGGACAGGGACTGATGGACATCGCGATCTATGTCGCGATCGCCCAGAACGGGGTGATTGGACGCGAGGGCGGCTTGCCCTGGCGGCTTTCGAGCGATCTGAAGCGCTTCAAGGCGGACACGATGGGCAAGCCTATCGTCATGGGCCGCAAGACCTGGCACGGGATTGGCCGGCCGCTGCCCGGACGGCACAACATCGTGGTGACGCGCGATCCGGATTTGCGCGCTGAAGGCGCCGACGTCGTGACCTCGCTCAAGGACGCGATCACACTGGCACGGGCGCGTGCACATTGTGTGACCGGCGTAGAAGAGATATGCATCATCGGCGGCGGTCAGATCTACGAACAGGCGCTTCCCATCGCCAATCGGCTGTGTGTCACGCACGTTCTGGCGGCGTTGGACGGCGATACGAAATTTCCTCTGATCGATCCTTCAGTCTGGCGTTCCGTCAGCAGCACGGACTTTCCAGCCGGCGAAAAGGATAGCCACGCGACGCGCTACACGGTTTACGAGCGGCGCCAAGCCGTGCATTGAGGCCTGAACCATTGGGAATCGGCCGACAATTCGACCGTCTGCGCGGAAGGTCGCGTTGAAAGCGGTGTCGCGCATCCCTATAGAGAGAACACGGGAGCGCGCGCCTCAACGTTGCGGCGCGCATGGGTTTTAAGAATACCGAAAGGACTTTCATGCCCTGGAACGACAAAAGCGGCGGCGGCGGCCCATGGGGCGGCGGGAACGGCAATGGCGGCGGACCATGGGGGCAGGGACCGCGTCCCAGCGGACCGCAGGGTTCACCCCCCGATCTCGAGGACATCATCCGGCGCGGCCAGGACCGGCTGAAGCAGGCTCTGCCAGGCGGCGGCCGCGCAACGCCGGCGATGTTTGGCCTGATCGCGCTCGGCCTCTTGGTCTTGTGGCTATTCCAGGCGATCTACACCGTCCAGCCCGACCAGCTGGCCGTCGAACTGCGCTTCGGCAAGCCCAAGGAAGAACTGTCGCAGCCGGGCCTGCATTTCCATTGGTGGCCGATCGAGACGGTCGAATTCGCCAATACAGCTGAAAAGCTGGTGGATCTTGGCGAGGTGCGCGGCAATACGTCGTCCGGCCTGATGCTTTCGCGCGACCAGAACATTGTCGACGTGAAGTTCTCCATCGCCTACCAGGTGTCCAGCCCGGAAGCCTATCTGTTCAACGTCGCCAATCCTGACGACATGGTGCGCCAGATCGGCGAGAGCGCCATGCGCGAGGCCGTGGGCAAACGCCCGGCGCAGGACATTTTCCGCGATGATAGACAGG
The DNA here is from genome assembly GCA_046594775.1 of Rhizobiaceae bacterium. GTDB lineage: Bacteria > Pseudomonadota > Alphaproteobacteria > Rhizobiales > Rhizobiaceae > CAMYMG01. Next base: position 3,648 of record JBKJRE010000564.1, read on the forward strand.
GGATTGCCGATTCGGTTCGAGGGATCATCCAGACGACGCTCGACCAGTACGGCACCGGCCTGACGATAAACGCGATCTCGATCGAGGACGCGGCGCCGCCAAAAGAAGTCGCCGATGCCTTCGACGAGGTGCAGCGCGCCGAACAGGACGAGGACCGCTTCGTCGAGGAATCGAACCAGTATTCCAACCAGAAGCTCGGCCAGGCCCGCGGCGAAGCCGCGCAGGTGCGCGAAGAAGCGGCAGCCTACAAGAACCGGGTCGTGCAGGAGGCCGAGGGTGAAGCCCAGCGCTTCATCTCGGTTTATGACGAATATGCCAAGGCCCCTGAAGTGACGCGCGAGCGGCTGTTCATCGAGACGATGGAAAAGGTGCTCAAGGATTCCAACAAGGTGATTGTCGAGCAAGGCAGCGGCCAAGGCGTCGTGCCTTATCTGCCGTTGCCGGAACTGACCAAGCGCGCGCCTGCTGAAGGAGCCAACTAATGGCCAATCGACTTCCCCTGATCACAATCGTCGCGGCCGTTATCCTGTTCCTGATCTATTCGGCGATGTTCGTCGTGAATGAACGCCAGCAGGCGATCGTTCTGCGTTTCGGCGAGATCGTCGACGTCAAGAAGGATCCCGGCCTCTATTTCAAGGCGCCCTTTGCCTTTTTCGAAGCCGACAATGTGCAGATCATCGACGACCGAATCCTGCGCTTCGACCTCGACAACATCCGGGTCCAGGTCTCGGGCGGCAAGTTCTATGAGGTGGATGCCTTCGTCGCCTACCGGATTTCCGATGCGCGGACGTTCAGGCAGGCGGTTTCGGGCAGCGTTCAGCTCGCCGAGCAACGCCTGCGTACACGTCTCGACGCCGCCTTGCGCCGCGTCTACGGCGTACGCGGATTTGAATCGGCCCTGTCGGAAGAACGCGCGGCGATGATGCGTGAAGTTGCCGATCAGCTGCGCCCCGATGCGACGTCGCTGGGGCTCAAGATCGAGGATGTGCGCATTCGCCGTACCGATCTGACGCAGGAAGTTTCGCAGCAGACCTTCGACCGTATGAAGGCCGAGCGTCTGGCCGAGGCCGAAAGATTGAGGGCGCGCGGTCGCGAGGCGGCTCAGCGCATTCGCGCCCGCGCAGACCGCGAGGTGGTGGAGATTGTCGCCGAGGCGCGCAAGGAGTCGGAAATCCTTCGCGGCGAGGGCGAAGCCCAGCGCAACGCCGTCTTTGCCGACGCCTTCCAGCGCGATCCCGGCTTCTTCGAGTTCTACCGCTCGATGATCGCCTATGGCAGCGCACTGCAGGGGACCGGCACGACGATGGTTCTGTCGCCGAGCTCGGAGTTCTTCCGCTTCTTCCGGAATTCGAGCGGCGCCGACACGCCAGCGCCTCCGGCGGCTGCGCCGCAGACCGGCGCTTCAACCACCGGCGCCAATCCATAAGTCCGGATCCGGGTTTTGGATTTTCTTGCCGCCATCGGCCTTGTCCTCGTCGTTGAGGGACTGGTCTATGGTGGTTTTCCCGTTCTTGCCAAGCGGTTGGCCACGGAGGTTCTGGCGACCTCCGAAAACACGCTGCGCGTCGCGGGGCTGATAGCCATCGCGGCCGGCGTGGGAATTGTCTGGCTGGCGCGCGGATAACGCAGGATTTATTCTGTGCCCATGGCCATAGCCGCAAACACGCCTTATTTCTTGCCAACATGACGCTTGGCTAGGGGGCCACGCCATGATCCTTCACGACCTACCGGGAGCCGCCGCATGATGTCCGACACGTTTTTCCATGCGGTGCGAAAGACGCTGCTTTCGGCGACGATTGCCTTGCTACCGGCAGGTGCCGCGAGCTTGTCCCACATATCGGTCGCGCAGGCGCAAATGTCGCCGCAAACAGCAGGCCCGGCATCGGTCGCCGATCTGGCCGAGGGGCTGCTCGAGGCGGTCGTCAACATCTCGACCTCGCAGAATATCAAGGGGACGGAGGGTCCCAACACGGTTCCGATGCCCCAGGCCCCCGAGGGATCACCCTTCCAGGACTTTTTCGACGAGTTTTTCAAGGACAGGCAGGGTGAAAACAACGGCGGCCAGCAGAAGGTCCAGTCGCTCGGCTCCGGCTTCGTGCTCGACGCCGAAAAGGGCATCGTGGTTACCAACAACCACGTGATTGCCGACGCCGACGAAATCGAGATCAATTTTTCCGACGGATCCAAGCTCAAGGCCGAGATGGTCGGCACAGACACCAAGACCGACATTGCCGTGCTGAAGGTCGACCCCAAGCTGAAGAAGCTCAAGTCGGTCAAGTTCGGCGATTCCGACAAGATGCGGATCGGCGACTGGGTGATGGCTATCGGCAACCCGTTCGGCCTGGGCGGTACGGTGACAGTTGGCATCATATCGGCGCGTAACCGCGACATCGATTCCGGCCCGTATGACGATTTCATCCAGACCGACGCCGCGATAAACCGGGGCAATTCCGGCGGCCCATTGTTCAACATGAATGGTGAGGTGGTTGGCATCAATACGGCAATCATTTCGCCGTCGGGCGGCTCCATCGGCATCGGCTTCTCCATTCCCTCGGAGCTTGCGGCCGGCGTGGTGGCGCAGCTCAGCGAGTTTGGCGAGACCCGCCGCGGCTGGCTCGGCGTGCGCATCCAGCCGGTGACCCCGGAGATCGCCGAGAGCCTCGATATCCCCGAGGCCAAGGGAGCGCTCGTTTCGGGCGTCATCAAGGGTGGGCCGGTTGACAATGGATCGATCCAGCTTGGCGACGTGATCCTCAAGTTCGACGGCAAGGATATCGACCACAGCCGGGAATTGCCGCTGGCGGTTGCTGAAAGCCCGGTCGGCAAGGAAGTCGACGTGATTGTCCTGCGCAAGGGCGCGGAGATCACAGTCAAGGTCACGCTCGGTCGACTGGAAGAGGGCGAGAAGCTGGCTGAGGATGGCGGGAAGGCCGGCGACGAAGAGAACGGACCGGTTGCGACGGCGTCTGTGCTTGGCATGACGGTGGGAGACCTGGATGACGAGACGCGCAGCAAGTTTGGCATAGGACCGGACGTATCCGGCGTTGTCGTTACCGAGGTGGCGCCGAATTCGGCGGCAGCCGAACGCGGGGTCGTGGCCGGCGAGGTGATCACCGAGATAGCCCAGGAAACGGTGTCGACGCCGAAGGATGTGATGGACCGGATAGCGTCGCTGAGGGATCAGGGGCGCAAGAACGCCTTGCTGATGCTGGCTTCGAAAACCGGCGAGTTGCGTTTCGTCACCATTCGGATGGATTGACGGAAGGTTCGGGCGTTGATTCCAGAGTCGCCGTCAAGATCTTGAACTAAGGCGGAAAATTGCTTGTAGATGCCAGGGGTTTCGCCGGTGGCCGGCTCGCCCGTGAGAGGGATCACTGTTGCGCGAGCCAGGTCCTTCGCGAAAGCCGGTAGAGGACGTGCGACTTCAGCGCCGGATGTGTGTCAGGAACCAACGGATGGTCGAAAGTGGCCGGCGCGCGGCGCATGCCGAGGCGCTGCATCACCGCGATCGAGCGGAGATTGTTCCACACGGCGAAGGAAATGATCTCGCTGCGGCCAAGAGTGCCGAAAGCCTGGTCCAGAAGGGCTC
>JBKJRE010000021.1:0-3070 GCA_046594775.1 Rhizobiaceae bacterium
CGGAGAATTTCGGATCGCTGTTTTGGGAGAGGTGCCATGCGACTGGTCAACGGGCTTTCAGTTCTGGGGTTCCTCTTTCTCTCCTTCATAGCCCCTGCAATGGCCGTCGAGGCGCGCCATGTCGTCACCAGCCCGGAGTCGGACTATTTCGGTTTCGACCTGAGATCGGAGCAGAATGTAACCCTCGACCAGTGCAAGACGTCCTGCCTCGGCGACAGCCAATGCCGCGCCTTCACCTACAACACCAAGGCCAAATGGTGCTTCCTCAAATCCGACTTCGCCTCGCTCAGGCCGTTTTCGGGCGCCGTCGCCGGCAAGGTCGTCACGATCAGCGGCGATGCCGACATCGGCGCGCCGCCCGCCATAGCTTGGTTTCCCGACTGGATGGCCTCCGAGGCACAGGCTATGCGCACGCGTATCGCCACCGCCGCCCAGCCTGATGGCGAGGAGGGCGTCGCGGCCCTTGCCGAGGCCGGCGACAATGCCATGATGACGGGGGACCCGCGCGCCGCCGTGCAGAAATTCACCGCCGCCGTGGGCATTCTTCAGGACGATGCCGGTCTTTGGCTGAGGCTGGCGCAGGCCATTCGCGGCATCAGCGGCGTCAACGCGCAAGAGACGGTGAACCTGAAGACCGAGGTCACCGCCGCCGCCTTCAACGCCTATCTTGTCTCGCGCACCGCGCCGGTGCGCGCCGACGCGCTCGCAGCGCTGGCCGTTGCCCTCGACAACCGCGACCTGTTCCGCAAGGCGCTACAGGCCTATGAGGCAAGCCTTGCTCTGGTCAACTCGGCCTATGTCCGCGCTGACTATGAGAATCTGAAGGCACGCAAGGGTTTCCGCGTCGTCGAGCACACCGTGGAGGCTGACGCCTCTTCGCCGCGCATCTGCGCCCAGTTCTCCGAGGATCTCGTCAAGTCCGGCGTTGACTATGCCCCCTTCGTCACCGTTGACGAGGCTGCGCCGAAGAGCGTCGAGGCCAGCGGCCGCCAGATTTGCATCGGCGGGTTGGAGCACGGCCACCAGTACCGCATCGCGCTGCGCGCCGGGCTTCCGGCCGCCATCGGCGAGGTTCTCGAATCCCCGGTCATGCTGTCGGTCTATGTCCAGGACCGCGCGCCCTCGGCCCGCTTCACAGGCGATTCCTTCGTGCTGCCATCGACCGCGCGGCGCGGTATTCCGCTCGTCACCGTCAACATGGACGTCGCCGCCATCCAGCTCTACCGCATTGGCGACCGCTCGCTGGCGCAGCTCTTGTCGGGCTACCAGTTCCTGCGCCAGATCGACGGTTTTGACATGGGTTCGATCGCCGACCAGATGGGCGAACCGGTATGGCAGGGCGAACTCGAAATCGCCAACCAACTCAACAGGGAGGTCACCACCAGCTTCCCGGTCGACGAGGCGCTGCCCGACCGCAAGCCCGGCGTCTATGTCATGACCGCGACGCCCAGGGACGATCGCAGCGAATCCTGGCAATCGCGCGCCACCCAGTGGTTCGTCGTCTCGGACATCGGTCTGGCGACCTATACCGGCCAGGACGGTCTGACCGTATTTGCCCGCTCCCTCGGTTCAGCCAAGGCAATGGCCGGCGTCGACCTGACGCTGCTTGCCAGGAACAATGAAATCCTCGGCGTCGCCCGGACCGACGCCGATGGCCGCGCCACGTTCAACCCGGGCCTGTCGCGCGGCGAAGGCGGTATGGTTCCGGCCGTGCTGATGGCCAGCAACGCCAGCGAGGATTTCGTCTTCCTTGACATGACGCGCGCCGGCTTCGACCTGTCAGACCGCGGCGTCACGGGCCGCGCCGCGCCTGGCGCGCTCGACCTTTACGCCTGGACGGAACGCGGCATCTACCGCGCCGGCGAGGAGGTCCATGTTGCCGCCCTTGCCCGCGACGGGTCCGCAACCGCGGTGGAGAACCTGCCGCTCACCTTCATCTTCTCGCGCCCCGATGGCGTCGAAGACCGTCGCATCGTCTCGGAAGGCGCAGCGGCAGGCGGCTACGCCGTCGACCTGCCGCTGTCTTCGGCCGCCATGCGCGGCACCTGGACGGTCGCCATCCACACCGATCCCAAGGAGCCCGCGGTCGCCAGCCAGATGTTCCTGGTCGAGGATTTCGTGCCCGACCGCATCGAGTTCGACCTGTCGAGCGACAGGGACGAGATCGCCGTCGGCGAGACTGCCAACGTTACAGTTGACGGCCGTTTTCTCTATGGCGCGCCGGCCGCCGGCCTGGCGCTTGAGGGCGAGATTACGCTCTCCACGGTTCGCGAGTGGGAAACCTTCAAAGGCTACTACTTCGGCTTGGCCGACGAGCAGGAAGGACAGGCCGAGCGCACGCCACTTGGCGGTCTTCCCGCCGTCGGCGATGACGGAAAGGCTACGTTCCCCGTCGAGGTCGACCAGCTTCCCTCGACCACCCGCCTCGTCAACGCCGCCGTCACGATCCGCATGCGCGAGGCCGGTGGCCGCGCCGTCGAGCGCGACATCGACATCGGCATCCGTCCGACATCCGACCTGATCGGCATACGCCCGGATTTTGCCGGCGACGAGGTCCCGCAGGGCGGCACCGCGAAATTCTCCATCATCGCCGCGGATCCCGATGGCAAACGCACGGCGCTGGCCGGCGCGCAATGGTCGCTTGTCAAGGTCGAGCGAGACTACCAGTGGTATCGCTCCGGCAGTTCCTGGAACTACGAACCGGTGACCTTCACCAAGGCGGTCGCCAGCGGCACGATCGACATTGCCGCCGACAGCGCGGTCACCTTTTCCCAGCCCGTCGACTGGGGCCGCTACAGGCTGGAGGTGGAAACCGCCGATCCTGCCGGTCCGCTGACCAGCTATGAATTCGACGCCGGATGGTTCGTCACCGCCAGTTCCACCGAGACACCCGACGGTCTGGAGATTGCACTCGACAAGGCCAATTACACGCCGGGCGAAGTCGCGAAGCTCAAAATATCGCCGCGTTTTGCCGGCGAGCTTCTGGTCACCATCGGCGCCGACCGGCTGCTGTCCACCGTTTCTGCCAGCGTCCCTGCCGAAGGCGCCACCATCGACATTCCGGTCGGCG
>JBKJRE010000030.1:0-4233 GCA_046594775.1 Rhizobiaceae bacterium
CAGATCCCGGTAACCGGGAAGATGACCCAGTTCAGCATGTCCCAGCCGCCGCCATTGTAGACGATGCCCGACGCCAGCGACCCGAAGGCCACAGACCCGAACAGGACAAAGTCGTGCAGTCCCTGCACCTTGCCCTTTTCGGATTCGTGGTACGTGCCGGCGACCATAGCGGTAGCGCCGATGAAGCCGAAATTCCAGCCGAGGCCAAGCAGGATGAGCGCTGTCCAGAACTGCCACAGATGAATGCCGGAAAGCGCGACGATAGCACAGCCTATCAGCAGGAACAGGCCGGTCGCCACGATCTTTTCCTTGCCAAAGCGGCTGATCAGGGCCCCGGTGAAAAAGCTCGGCGCAAACATCGCCATGACATGCCACGAGATTCCGAGCGTCGCCTCGTCAGGGGAAAACCCGCACCCAACCATGGCCAGCGGCGCCCCGGTCATCACGAAACTCATCAGCGCATAGGAACCGACGGCGCAGAGCAGTCCCACGGCAAATTGCGGCTGTGAGACAATTTCGCCAATCGGGCGCGTGGGCGCATCGGCGTAATCGACCTGAACCCGGCTTTCTACCGGAACGCGCAGGAAAGAGAGGATCAGCGCACCGATCGCCGCCAGTCCGACGATGGCAAGAAAGGACCCCGCAAACATCACCGGCGCCAGCAGTTCTCGGGTGAAAATCACGGTCTGCGGTCCGATAACGGCAGTGAAGACGCCGCCGGCAAGCACGAAGGAAATCGCCCGTGCCTTGAATTCGGCGGGCGCATTGTCTGCCGCGGCAAATCGGAATTGCTGTACGAAGGCGCCGCCGAGGCCGACGATCATCAGGCCGACGGCGAATAGCCAAAAGCTCGTCTGAAAAAGGCCAAGCGTGGCCACAAGACCGCCCAGCGCCGTTACGGCGGTGCCCGACATGAACCCGCCACGCTGGCCAAACTTTCGGATAAGCGCCGCCGCCGGAATGGCGCCGAGCGCCACACCCACATTGAATCCGGTCACGGGGGCGGTCGCCAGCGTCTTGTCGGCATCAAGGAGATAGACCCCGGCCAAGGCGCCCAGCGATATGGAGATCGGCGCCGCGGAGCCGACAATCGCCTGCGAGGCCGCCAGGATCAGTGCGGTACGCCGCACTTCGCGTTCAACAGGCGGTCGCAGCTGCGTCATCTTGCATCTTTGCCGCGCCCTTCGCCCCTGACGCGACGCGACACGCGGTCAAGCACTGCGTTCACCAGTTTTGGCTCGTCCTCGGTGTAGAAGGCTTTTGCGATGTCCACATATTCGGAAACGATCACGGCAACCGGTACATCCTCACGCTGCATCAACTCGTAGACTCCAGCCCGCAATATGGCCCGCAGCGTCGAATCGAGTCGCGACAGCGGCCAGTCCTCGGACAGCGACTGTCGTATCATCGGATCGAGCGTTTTCTGGCTGGCCACGACGCCGGACAGAATGGCGCGAAACCACTGCGCGTCGGCCTCGCGATATTGCGCGCCGTCGACTTCCTTGCCGAGCCTGAACGCCTCGTACTCGGCGGTCGTCTCAAGCAAGCCACTGCCCACGATATCCATCTGATAGAGAGCCTGGACTGCAGCGAGCCGGGCAGCGCCGCGCTTGTTGGCCTGGCGTGTGACGGGCTGAGCCTCGTCGCCGGTATCTGTCACCGCCTCACGCCCCGAACTTTTCATGCATCGCGATCATCGTCAGGGCGGCGCGCACGGCGAAACCGCCCTTATCGCCGTCATCGCGGCTTGCTCGGGTCCAGGCCTGTTCGTGGTTTTCAGTCGTCAGGATGCCGTTCCCGATTGCCAGCGATTCGTCGACCGATAGATCCATCAGGGCACGTGAGGACTCACTTGCGACTATATCGAAATGATAGGTGTCGCCGCGAATCACGGTGCCCAGCGCGACATAGCCGTCATACGCCTTTCCGCCATTCGACGCGCCGTCCAGCGCAAACGAGATCACAGCCGGTATCTCCAGGGCGCCGGGCACGGTAACCACGTCATAGGTCGCATTGGCCTCATCCAGCGCCGTCGTGGCGCCGTCAAGCAAGGCATCGGCCAGATCGTCGTAGAAGCGGGCTTCCACGATCAAAACATGCGCCTTCTTCTTGGGCAGGCTGAAAGCTTTTCCGTGTTGTGACGTGACGGCCATAAAAGTCTCCGGAGAAGCCGGTCACTTAGGCCGAACGCGGTTTCACCGCAAGCATTTCATTGGCGACCATTCTGCCCTCCGCAGCCTCAAAATCCTTGACTTGCCGTTTCTGCAAGCCGGGCGGCGTAACGCGCCATCGTGTCGATCTCCAGATTGACCCGGTCTCCCGCGCTGCGCTCGCCCCAGGTCGTAACTGTCAGCGAATGGTGGATCAGAAGCACGTCGAAGCGTGTCCGCTCGACGCGGTTGACGGTCAGGGACGTGCCGTCGAGCGCAACGGAGCCCTTTGGCGCTATGAATTTGGCAAGGTCCGCTGGCGCCTCGAGCGTGAAGCGCACCGCGTCACCCTCGTCCTGGCGCGTCACGATGTCGGCCACGCCGTCGACATGGCCGGCGACGATATGGCCGCCAAGCTCGTCACCCACCTTCAACGCGCGCTCAAGATTTATCCTCGTTCCCGTCTCCCAGCCGGATGCCGTCGTCAGCCGCAACGCCTCTTCCCATGCCTCGACCTCGAACCAGCGCGCATTCGAGACGCTATCGGGGAGGCCCGTAACGGTTAGGCACACGCCACTGCAGGAAATCGACGCTCCGATGGCGATGGTTGTGGGATCATAGGCTGTCTGGACCCGAAGCCTGGCGCCTTGCGGCAGCGGCTTGACGGAAGCAACGGTCCCGATATCGGTGACAATGCCCGTGAACATCAGATCGCCCTTATCCATTCGGCATAGCGATCGTCGCCAAACGTGGCCTCCCGCACCAGCCTGAAACCGGCAGGCATGTGGTCGCGGTCGATCGGGGCTGCAAGCCCGCCCTCGCCGATCAAAACAGCGCCTTGGAACAGCATGATCCGGTCGACCAGCCCTTCGTCGAGGAAATCCTGCGCCGTCGCCGCGCCACCCTCCACCAGCACGCTCGACATCCCTTGCCCCGCAAGATCCTCGAGAAGTTCAGGCAGGGCAACACGGCCATCGAAGGTTTCGGTCGCCAGAAACCTGGCGCCGCATCGTTCGAGGGCGCTTCTGCGCGGCGCATCGCCATCCGCGCATGCGGCTATCAGCAGCGGCACGTCGTGCGCTGTAGCCGCCAGTCGCGACCCAGGCGACAATCTGGCGCTGCGGTCGAGCACGATGCGGGCAGGCGAGCGACTGGAGAGGCCCGGCAGCCGGACCGTCAGTTCGGGATCGTCTTCGAGGGCGGTTCTGATCCCGACGATTACCGCGTCGACGCCCGCCCGGATGATATGCACCTGCCGGCGCGCAACCTCGCCGGTAATCTCGACCTGCCCCTCGCCCGGCTTGCCGATCATGCCATCTAGCGAAAGCGCAAGCTTCAGAATCACTTCCGGCCGCTTCTTCAAAGATCGAATCAGGTAGCCGGCCATGGCATCTGCGGCCTCGGCCGCCAGCACACCCTCGACCACCTCAATCCCGGCCTCGCGCAAAATCGCGTAGCCCTTGCCCGAAACCCTCCCGTCAGGGTCGCTGGTCGCACCGACGACGCGTGATACGCCGGCGGTGACCAGCGCCTTGGCGCAAGGCGGCGTACGGCCATGATGGGCGCAAGGCTCCAGGGTAACGTAAGCTGTCGCGCCGCGCGCCAGCTTTCCGGCCTCTGCCAGCGCTTCGGTCTCGGCGTGCGGCCTGCCGCCGATTGCCGTGACGCCGCGCCCGACAATTCTCGCGCCATCCCCGTCGTCGCGGACAATAAGCGTGGCAACGGAAGGATTGGTCGATGTCAGCCCGGAATGCCTACGGGACAGGCGGATCGCTGCGGCCATGTAGCGGCGGTCGACAGCCACCCCGACTTCGCCCTTTGCCATCCCGTTCGACATTTCTCAGGCGGCGTCCTCGTCGCCCTTCAATTCGCCCAGCACTTCATGGAAATCCTTGGCCTCGCGAAAGTTGCGATAGACCGAGGCGAAGCGGACATAGGCGACATCGTCGAGCGACTTCAGCGCCTCCATCACAAGCCGCCCGATCTCGTCGGACGCGACTTCGGCTTCTCCCGAGCTTTCAAGCTGGCGCACGATGCCGGTGACGGCGCGATCGATGCGATCCGGATCGACATTGCGCTTGCG
>JBKJRE010000043.1:0-4246 GCA_046594775.1 Rhizobiaceae bacterium
CTGCCCGCCGAGGTCGTCGACCACATCGTCACCAAGACCGACGGCGTGCCGCTCTATGTCGAGGAGCTGACCAAGACGATCCTCGCCTCGGACATCCTGCGCGAAACCGGCGAGAGCTATGAACTGACCGGGCCGCTGTCGTCGTTGTCAATACCCGACACGTTGCAGGAATCACTGATGGCGCGGCTCGACCGGCTGCCCCAGGTGCGCGAACTGGCGCAGCTCGGCTCGGTGCTGGGTCGCGAGTTCGCCTACGAGATGATATCCGGCCTCTCCACCCTCGGCGACACGCTACTGCAGGAAGGCCTCAGCCAGCTCGTTGAGACCGAACTGCTCTACCAGCGCGGCCGCCCGCCGCGGGCCCGCTACATCTTCAAGCACGCGCTGGTCCAGGACGCGGCCTACGGCTCGCTGCTCCGGCGAACCCGCCAGCAAACCCACCTGCAGGTCGCCGAGCTCATGGAGGATCGTTTTCCCGAAACAGCCGAGGCCCATCCGGAACTCCTGGCGCACCATCTGGGCGAAGCCGGACAGCCTGAACGGGCGGTCAGGTATTGGCTGAAGGCCGGCAAAAGGGCAGCAAGGTCATCTGCCAATGCCGAGGCTTTCGCGAGCTTCATGCAGGGGCTTGAGCAGGCAGCGTTGCTCCCTAAAGGCATGGACCGCGATCGTCTAGAGCTCGATCTGCAAATCGCACTGATCAACCCCGTCATCGCCTTGAAGGGCTATTCAGCGCCGGAAACCCAGGCAGCTTCCGAGCGCGCTACCGCGCTTTGCCGGCAAACCGGACAGGAATCGCGCATCTTCGAAGCCATCTACGGGCAATTGGCTTACAGCTATGTCTCGGCCCAGATTGGCCGGTACCAGGAGCTCGCCGCCGAATACCTCGATCTGGCAAACGGTCAGCAGGATATCGTTCCTCGTGCTGTGGGACACAGAATGATGGGAACCGCTTCGCTGGTCGCCGGATTGGCGGCGGTTGCCGTAGAACATCTCGAACAGGCGTGGGCGCTATATGATCCGGAGCGCGATGCCGGTTCGGCCCTCGTCTATGGTCAGGATCTCGGCACCGCGTCGTCAAGCTATCTGGGCTTTGCATCGCTCCTTCGCGGATTTCCGGAGCAGGGCCGCGATTGGGGGTATAAAGCCGTCGATCGCGGCCATGACCTCAAGCACGTCAACACGCAGGGCTATGCTCTGCTGCATGCCACCCTCGTGGCCTATGTAGGCCGGGATAGAACGACCATGGAGCAGCACCTCGGTCGGCTTCAACTTTTGGTCGAGGAACACCGCCTGCCGGTATGGCAGGCGTCCGCATTGCCCCTGCAAGGCGCAATCTTGGGCTGGCAGGGGCTTAGGCAGGCCGGGCTCGTAAAAGTCGACCACGGCATCGAAATGATGGCCAGCATGCAGTTCAAGCTGTTCCAGCCCGTATGGTCGCTGGTCCGCGCCAACCTGCTGACAGACCTGGGCCGCTCGGAAGACGCGCTTGCCGCCATCGCCCACGGCCTCGCCACCACGTCCCAAACCGGCGAGAAATGGGGCGATGCCGAACTGCACAGAGTTCGCGGCGAACTCCTATTGTCGCAATTCAAGGAAAGCGAAGCAGAGGCGGCGTTCACGCAGTCCCTGACGCTCGCCCGCGAACAGGGCGCGAAATGGTGGGAACTGCGCGCCGCCACCAGCCTCGCTCGACTGTGGCAACAGCAGATCAGGCTGGCCGAGGCGCGCGACATGCTGTCGGGAATCTATGGCTGGTTCACGGAAGGTTTCGACACTGCCGATCTGAAAACGGCCAAGGCATTGCTGGACGAACTGGCCTGATTTTTGGTTCTGCCGTCGGCGACACCACTTTACTGCAACGTCGTGTCAACTATTGGACGGGGGTAAATCGCCCAAGAATACCGCAATGCGGACTAAGCGACCGCGATTGTTTCAATCAGGTGTCCTGCTTACGACATATCCGGTATGGTAGGCATTTGCCAGAAGTAACCCTAGCGCGTCAAAACCCCGATGGCCGTTTGCGGACGTTTGCCGCAGTCTCGCGTCATCATCCATCTGCCAGGCCGAGTTCGCTCAATTGGACGCAGATCCGATCCAGTACCCGCGGGGTGAAAACCATAGCGTCCTTGAAACGCCTAACCGACATGTCTGGGTAGGCGCCCAACAGGACCTTAAAAGAAGCGCGCGCCTCTGTTTCGCGTCCGGCGCCCCAAAGGGCGGGCGCAAGATTTCGGTGTATCCACAATGCGTTTGGCCGCTCGTCGAGTGCTCTTAGAAAAAGATCAGCAGCGGCATTGTCATCTCCAGCCACCTGGTGGGCAGAAGCAAGGCCGACATGGTTGTTGAAGTTCATCGGGTCGATCGGGCTCAGTCGCAGCGCCTTCTCGAAGTGTTTCTGCGCCTCTTCCGGTCGATCGGAATAGACCGCCAGCCAGCCGAGCCGACTCCAGGCCCAGGCGGCATTTGAATCCAGCGCCACTGCCCTCTCCAGCAGCACCCGTGCTGTTCCGTAATTGCGCGTGAAAGTGTGCACCGTACCTAGGATCGCAAGGATCAGGGGGTCGTCGGCCGACAGATCGACCGCACGCTCGGCAAACACCCTAGCCAGATTTTTTTCCGTGTCGATATCCTCGACCCAGTTATAAACTGAACATTGCGCATGGCACCACGCTGCAAGCGCCAGCGCCAATGGATAATCGGGGTCAATCTCAAGAGCTTTCTCAAGCAAGGTCAGAGCCCGGAAAGCTTCTTCCTTCTCTAGCATCCAGACATGCCGGATGGCTCGCATCGTATAGTCATACGCTCCCATGTCTTGAGGCCGCTTGCGCCGGGCCCGCTCGACTTCCGCGAGACGTATCGAAGGCTGCAGTGCGCCGGCTACCTGTTCGGTAATGCGGTCCTGCAGGTCGAAAACATTCTCCAGCGAGCCATCGTATTTCTCGGCCCAGATATGTGCGCCCCCTTCGGTTTCGATCAACTGCACGGTAATTCTGACGCGACCACCGGCGCGCTGAACGCTGCCTTCCAGAACATAGGCAACGCCAAGGTCGCGACCGATTTCGCGGACATTCATCTGCCGGCCTTTGTATGCGAAAGCAGAGTTGCGGGCGATGACGAAGAATGAACGAATACGGCTGAGCGCCGCAGTAAGCGCCTCGACAACCCCGTCTGCAAAATACTCCTGGTCCGGATCGCCCGACATGTTGTCGAACGGCAATACGGCGATCGAAGGTTTTTCGGGAATTGGAAGCGGAAGCGATGGCGCCAAGGCGGCGCGCGCGTCCGGCGACCAGAGCCAGATGTTGATCGGACGGTCGATGTTCTTCAACTGGCGCTGCCCAGCATTGCGCAGCGGGCAGTCGATGCGGCCGGCGACGTACTCCTTTACGGCGTCCGATATGGCAACGCCGCCGGCATCTGCGATGCCTTCGAGGCGAGCCGCAATATTCACGCCGTCGCCAAGTATGTCGCCGCCCTCGACCACGACGTCGCCAACGTTAACGCCAATACGAAGCTTCAAGTCCCCATCGCGCGCGGCCATGGACGTTTGTATCGCGATTGCGCAGCGCAGCGCATCTACGGCCGACGGAAACTCCACCAGCATTCCATCGCCCATGGTCTTGACGATACGCCCGCCATATTCCTCGAAGGCGGGGTCGAGGCACTCGGCGCGTGCGCTGCGAAGGGCCGCTAACGCGTCGGCCTCATTCGCCGCCATCATGCGCGAATAGCCGACTACATCCGCCGCGAGGATGGCCGCAAGGCGTCTCTGAACATGATTGGTGGCCATGTACGCTTGTACGGTCGATATGCCGTCTTGTCACCAAACCGTTATCCCACGGCACCGAAAGGCTTTCCCTGTCTCCCGGCGCTTGGACCGGCTGAGCTGGAATTTACCAATTGTGATCCAGCATTAGGAGACCTGTGCGCGGTTAGGTTTTCGCGTGGTTCCGCGCCAGTGGCGGCCGCAAATAGGTCTAGAAGAGGATCAGCCGTCAACGCAGCGACGGTCGATCAAAAGCCTTGTCGGCGCAGTTCCGCGGCGATGCGCACTCTTGATTTCTCGTCGCGACTAGGAAAAGCCGCGAAGTAATGCGCCGCTTTCGCATCGGCCCTGCGTCGCCGAACTACCTCACGCCAGCGCGTCGCCTGGTCGTCGCGGCCGGCAAGGCCATTGGCGGCCAGTGCGATCATGGCGATGAGATAATGCGCCCCTGGCGTCGTTGCCGCGCGGTCGCCCCAG
>JBKJRE010000468.1:0-3467 GCA_046594775.1 Rhizobiaceae bacterium
GCCGGGCGATCGCACACATGTGCATGTGACGCCGGAAAGCGGCATCGAGCGCGCGCTGGTGAAATGGTTCAACCGCACCAAGGGCTTCGGCTTCCTGACGCGGGGCGAGGGGACCGAAGACATATTCATTCACATGGAAACCCTGCGCCGGTACGGCCTGACCGAATTGCGTCCGGGGCAGGTCGAGCTCGTTCGCTTCGGTCGCGGCGACAAGGGCCTTATGGCCGCCGAAATTCATCCCGATATCGGTACCTTGCCGGTCTCGCATTAGGCGCACGCCGGCCCTGGACGCTTGTATGCTGCGAAGAACACTGCTGGCGCTAGCGGCGATTGCCGTCATCCTGGGCGCGCTGGGTTATTATCTTAATCTCCCGCAATGGACATCCGCGGCCAGCCAGGCGATGCGGCTGCCTGTCGACCCGACGCCGCTGGTCGCCACCACGTCGTCGGGCGACCACGTCTTCAGCATCGAAATCGCCGACGATTCCAGCGAGCGGTCCTCCGGCCTGATGTTTCGCGAGGCCATGGACGACGATCATGGCATGCTGTTCGTGTTCGAAGAATCCAGGCCGGTCGGCTTCTGGATGAAGAACACACAAATGCCGCTCGACCTTGTCTTCATCGCCCAGGATGGCAGGGTGCTTGCAATTCTGCCGGGCGAGCCCTTTTCGGAAGCATCGATCGGACCGGTTGAACCGGTGCGTTTCGTGCTTGAATTGAAGCGCGGAACGGCCATCCAAGTGAACCTGAAAAGCGGCGACCTGCTACGCCACCCGGTTATAAGCGAGGCTGGCGGATAGGGCCATGATATCGGTCCGTGGTCTCACTGTTGAAAGGAATTGCCGGCGCTATGCATTTTTTCAAGCATGACGGCTTCGACCTCGCGTTCATCGATCAGCAGCCGCAGAGCGGTGGCGAACTGGTCCTGCTTGTCCATGGCTTTGCTTCCTCCCATGCGGTGAACTGGGTCTCGACAGGCTGGGTGAAAACGCTCAACGACGCCGGCTACCGTGCGATCGCCTTCGACAATCGCGGACACGGAAACTCGTCCACCAGCTACGATCCGGCTGACTATACGCCTTTGAAAATGGCCGGCGACGCTGCCGCGCTGCTTGAGCATTTGAAGATCGGCCGCGCCCATGTCATGGGTTATTCCATGGGCGCGCGGATATCGGCTTTTCTGGCGCTCGCACGGCCCGAACTCGTCGCCAGCCTTGTTCTTGGCGGGCTGGGCAGCGGCATGATTGACGGCGTTGGCGATTGGGATCCGATTGCCGATGCGCTCCTGGCGCAAGATGCCAACGCCATCACCGACGCGCGCGCCAAGAGCTTCCGCGCCTTCGCCGATCAGACAAGGAGTGATCGCAAGGCGCTGGCGGCCTGCATCTCGACGTCGCGGGAACTGCTGAGCGAAACCGACGTGGCTGGCATCCTGCAGCCAACGCTCGTGGCCATCGGAACGAGGGACGATATTGGCGGTACGCCCGAAGGACTGGCGCGCCTGATGCCCAACGCCGAGACTTTCGCGATCGAGGGCCGCGATCACATGCTGGCCGTCGGTGATCGCACCTTCAAGCAGCGCTGCGTGCAGTTCCTCAAGGATCATCCGATCGTCGCCTGACGGGTCGACTTCCATCATCGCGGTCGCACCGCATGTCACGCCAGGCTTCGACAATCCGATCACGCAAACTTCACGACAATGAGAGGAAACTTTTCAGTTTGGGGTCGCACGCCTTGACGCCAATTTCGCCGCAACCTATTGAACCGGCTGTTACGTCCGAAGCGGTGAGGCCTCGTGGCGGAGTGGTTACGCAGAGGACTGCAAATCCTTGCACCCCGGTTCGATTCCGGGCGAGGCCTCCAATTCGAGCATAGTGGTTTGGCCACATGGCGTGGTAGTAGAGTCAATCCCGCACGGTGCGCGTGCAGCAAACTGGCCAGGCAATAATGGGCATCGATTACTCCGAACAACGCACCAAGATGGTCGATGGCCAGATACGCACCACCGACGTGACGAACGCTGCCGTGCTGGCGGCGATGCTTGCGCTGCCGCGTGAGGCATTCGTTCCAGCGGGCCGCGCAAACCTTTCCTATATCGACGAGCACATCCTGCTGTCGGACAGTCGCGACAGCGAGCCGCGCTTTCTCATGCAGCCTTCGCCTTTTGCCAAGCTTGTCCAGCTTGCGGAGATAATGCCTGGCGATACCGTGCTCGATGTCGGGACAGGGACAGGCTATTCCGCTGCAGTGCTGTCGCGCCTGGCCAAATCGGTCATCGCGCTTGAGAGCGATGCGGCGCTCGCCGACCAGGCTAAATCGACGTTGGCGCAGATGGGCTGCGGCAATGTGTCGGTGGTGCGTGGACCGCTGCCGCGGGGACACGCGGCTGGCGCCCCATACGATGTCATTTTTGTCGGAGGCTACGTCGAGGAAGTACCGGAGGCTCTGGTGAGCCAGTTGGCCGAAGGCGGGCGATTGGTGGTTGTCGAAGGCGCTGGAAATGCCGGCGTGGCGCGACTCTACCTGAAATCGGACGGTGTCGTAACCGGGCGCCGAAGCTTCAATGCGGCAGTAAAGCCACTGCCGGGATTTGAACGCGAATCCACATTCGAATTTTGACGGCCGGACCCTTGCGCCATCGACCCTGTCATGTTGCTCTGGACTTTGGCGCCATTTTTGGCGAATAGCTAAGCCACGGGCGCATTATCGGGCCGGTGCGCACTAACGACCGTTTGGTTCCAGCATTGCGCGCTACCCGACCGGTCGTTGAAATGAATGAGGGATAGCCGTTGTTGTTGGCAGACAAACGTGTAGTCGCCGCTCTGTTCGTTTCGGCATCGGTATTCTGCGCTACCGCCGCGTCAGCCGAGACGATTTTCGGTGCGCTGGCAAAGGCTTATCAGTTCAATTCGACGTTGAATTCGGCGCGCGCCGGTGTCCGGGTGACGGACGAGAACGTGCCGCTGGCCAAATCCGGGCAGCGCCCGGTCATCGTGGGAAGAGCTAACGGCGATTATACGTCCAGTTCCTCGACGAACGCGCTGGTAGGATCGAGGCGCCTGACCACCGGATCATTCGGGATCGAGATCCAGCAGAGTCTGTTTGACGGGTTTCAGACCCGCAACAACGTGCGGGCCGCCGAGTCCCAGGTCAGGGCGTCGAACCAGAGCCTGCGCAATCAGGAACAAAACACACTGTTTGATGCGGCGGCTGCGTATATGGATGTGATCCGCGACCGGCAGGTGGCCGCCTTGACGGCGCGCAATCTGCAGTTTCTGACCGAACAGTCGCGCGCCGCCAGGTCGCGCTTCGAGGTGGGCGAAGGGACGCGCACCGATGTGGCGCAGGCCGATGCCAGCCGCTCGGCAGCAGTTGCGCAGCTTGCAGGGGCAAGAGCGCAGGTTCAGTCGAGTTCGGCGATTTATCGCCGCACGATCGGAGACGATCCCAATAACCTGAAGGGCGCA